>JAGFJG010000098.1 GCA_024102915.1 Caldilineales bacterium | reverse complement strand
GGTGACGGCTTGGGAACAACGACGCAACACCGCCAACTCGACAGTCCATTGGCGATTCACGACCGCTGATGCTCGTATCAAACTGCACAAACTCTATCCGTCAATTGATGATTGCTAGACTACTAGGGTAGACTGTCGCCATCTCGCACTGTGGGCGTCTCCCGACGCATGCGGCAGCGCCGCCAACCACCAGCGCAATGCCTGAGATCTGTATCGCTGTTGTTGCGCCGACCATGATGACATCTCCAGCACGGCGGCACTCATCACAGCAATGCAACAGCTGAGACACAGCGCACGCCCCTCCCGTTTCTCTAAATGCGCCACGCCAAAGCGGCGTCGCAGCCGCGAATCACACGGGTTTGAGCTGAAAATGGGCGGGAAATCGGGATATTCGTTGGGTTGCTCTGTGTTTGCTATTGGGTTTTAAAAACCAAAAGAACCAATAGTTGAAACAAGGGCAAAAACAGGACATAAACCAAGGGCTTTGATGTGCAGGACAGACAACAGCGATGTCCTGGGGTTTTCGTTGCTCATGTCTGCTCTCCTGGCACTCGGAGTTGCTCTACGCCCAGTCAAGGACGGAGACACTCCCTCTTTGATGACAGCGCCGCCACTGCTGCGCGCGCCAACGCTGTCATTTTTTCGGGAGCCTCTCCGTGGTTGCGCCTCCGGGGCGCAAGACGTCAGGCAGCCGCCACACGTCTTGCGTTGATCCCCTCCGGCGTCGCGCCCGTGTGATGGATGGGGTGGCTGGTGTCCAACGAGGGACTCGCAGGGGAAAGCGATTCCGAAAATGAGTTTCGCAATCATGCTGTGAGCCTTTGAACGCTCACCGTTCTTGCAATTCTAGCACGCGGTCAAGGGGTGAACTGTACTCGCTGCGCTCGCCCCTGGACTGCGCGCGCTCCTCTCGCTCGTGACGGTGAGCGAATCTGCCGGAGCTCGCCCTCCACAGCCAAATCCCGGCAGTCACAAGGAGTTGAGCGAAATGTCGAAGACTCGAATGGCGTTATTCTCTCTGGGTCAGATTGTCAGCACGCCCGGCGCACTGGATGCCCTGGAGGATGCCAGGGTGCATCCCCTGCAATTGCTCCTGCGTCATCAATCCGGTGACTGGGGCACGCTCGATGATGAGGATTGGCAGGCCAACGATGAAGCAGTCAGCAGCGGCCTGCGCATCCTCTCCGCCTATGTCCTTCCCACGAACGTCAAGGTCTGGGTCATCACCGAGCATGACCGCAGCGTGACGACATTGCTGTTACCCAGCGAGTACTGAATCACGCCGGGTCGCAGGCAAGGCGAGGCCGCAAGGTCTCGCCTTTTTTGTTGTTGGGCCGAGCCGACTGGCCTTCATGGGCGTGGCTGGCGCAGGTCGTTCGCTTCGCAGCGATTCTGGAGTTTCGTCAGGTGGGCGTCCGCGTCAAGGGCTGCGTGCATCGTCCTGGCAGGGACGACCCTTGACCCAGCCGCCGCACCTGACAGGTTTACAACTGTCGCTGCCAAGCCAAAAACGACCTGGGTATATCAGGGCTGTACAACGAGCGTGATGGATGGGCGATTGGTCAAGGCGCTCAGGTGAACATATAATCTGGCGAAGAATCCGAGCTGCTTGGAGGAATATTTCCTGGCTAATCTTGTCCTCATCGCTCAGGCTGCTCAGGAGTCAAGCTATACGACGGCACACATCCGCCTTCTCCTCAGAAACGGTACGATTCAAGGCGAGAAAGTTGGCGGAATCTGGCTTGCTGACTTAGACAGCCTGAAGCAATACGAAGAGGAAATGGAAAACCTCGGCCCGCAGAGATATGACCCGACCAAAGGGAAGACCTAATACTTGACACCTTATTCGATAACGAATATGCTTAGGACACGCAATTTGCGTGTCTTTTTTTGTTCGCGTAGGCAATCGCGATTGCTGCTACCCCAATTCGGCTAAGCCGAAAATCCCTGAACAAGGAGGTTCCGTCATGGTTTACTACGGCGGTGGTGGAGATAGCGGCTGAGCAAGCGGGGCGGTGAGCGCCATGGACTTGCCGCCCCAATTTTGTTACCAATGCCACTTCATCGTGTAAGTCTCGAATCGTCTAGGGTTCTGAGTCTCCCAGGTGAGCACCTGGCGACCATCCGGCAAATCGAGAAAATGCTCATGGCCAAGAACCGTCGTCTTGTTGCGTGTTCGTTGCAGCAGCATGGCCCTTTTGCATCTTCTATCGCTGGGGAACACAACGCTGAGACGCAGACGCTTTGTGGGGTATTGAATCGTCGTTTGTCGCCATTCCTCCGGTTTTGCGAACCCATTCTTGACAGTGCGCTTGATGAAGAAATCGACGACATCGCCCTTGTTTTTCGTTTCGCGCAATGAGATCAGCACATTCCAGCGTTCGCCATCCTGATATTTGTCAACGACGATGCCGGGCGCGCATTCGTAATCGGCGAACAAATCCCCATCCCCCCAGGCATGATCCTGGTAGGCTATTGCATTGTCCTGCAGAAATTTCACTTTTTGCGTTCTGCTAAAGACAGCCCTTTTACCTCGTGAGTCAAGCAGTTCTAGAGTCGAGTCGTAATCCAGGATTTCAAATGGACTACTGCTTTGCCATTTCTGCCACAGTCCTGGCAGCAAGACGCTCACATTGGCGATGATTTCAGCCCAGTTACGGATCCTCCACGATGGAAATCTCTCCACAACTTGAACAAAGTCGGTTCCCATACCCCCAATATACCCACTGCGAGAAGGCAATTCAATAAGATTTAGCGGTCAAGAGCGATTCCAAAATCGATTAGGTCACTGAAAACTGGTGGTAGACAACCTCGGTTCCCAGCGCGATAATCGAACTACAATTCGAGATCAAAACGCCCCAGCACGGTGCTCGAACACCACGCCGGGGCTAATCCACATCGCTGAGGGGACCAGCAATGCGGACTGAAGCATATGGTATTCCCTTGCGCTCAGACCGTCAATCGCCCCTTTTGCGATTGGCGGTCATTTTATTTGTTCAAGGAGTCTATGCCACATGATTCGATAACACTTACAGCACAACCTCGCTATTTCGTGGCCTCCAATCAGAATATCTTCGCCGATATGGTGGAGACTGGCGGCCGTTTGATCACAGAACCCCGGACGAATAAACGTCCAAGGAGCAAGAAAGCCAAAATGCGGTACGCAGCCTATTTGCGAATCAGTTCAGAAGAACAAGTCGGCAATTTCTCAATCGATGCTCAGAAGAGAGCAATCGAAACCTGGGTGATTGCCCGGGGAGGACTTCTGGTCAAAGTCTATGTTGACGAAGCCCAATCCGGGCGTACAGTTGACCGGCCCGGTTTGCTGCAAATGCGGCGCGAGGCCAAACGCCGCAAGTTTGATGCTGTGGTGGTACACAAATTCGACCGCCTCGCACGAAACCGCACAGATGCCCTGGCGTTCAAATCGCTGTTGCGTCACGACTATGGGGTAAAGGTCTTTTCGGTTAGCGAACCCTCGGAAGATAGCGATGGCCCTATTGGCGTCCTCATTGAGGGGGTGATGGAATCAGTTGCTCATTGGTACAGCCAGAATCTGGCTGCTGAAGTAGCGAAAGGCAAGAAGGAACGAGGCAATCAGGGCTTACACAACAATCGCGCGCCATTTGGTTTCAGGAAAAACAAGGACAAGGTCCTCGTCCCTGACGAAGCCAATCTCCCTGGCCTCAAGCTGGCATTTGAGACATACGCCGAGGGCAAACACAGCGATGCCGAAATAGCACAACTTCTGAATGAAACAGGCTACATCAGCACAACCGGTCGACCCTTTTCCAAGGACACGGTGCGTGACATGTTGCGCAATCGAACCTATCTGGGGAAGGTCAAGTATCAGAGGTATTCTCGTCACACAAATGGCAAGCGTGACTTCTCGGCCCCGGTAGAATGGTTTGATGGCCAACACGGGGCTGTGATCTCGAAGGAGCTATTTGAGCAATGCCAAAGGGTACGCGATCAGCGCAGCACACATCACCAAGCAACAACCCGCTACAACCATTACTTGCTGCGCGATATCGCCTACTGTTACAAGTGTTGCAGCAATCACCCTGGGGAAGAGACCTTCAAAAGCTATGGAAAAATGCGACCACAGGGCCAGCGAGGAGGGGCACAACGTTATTATCGTTGCCGAGCACGCGAACTAGGTTATGAGTGCGACCAGAAGGGCGTTCCAGTTGAGGTGATAGACGATCAGGTCGTCAACATTCTCATGAATCTCAAGCCGCCAAAGGATTGGCGTGCTGGAATTACTAACGCCATGGCGGACTTGCTTGGCGACCAAGATCTCGAAGAAAGGCTCAAGGAACTCAAGCAACGGATTCAACGCATGGATGTGCGCTGGGACAATGGGTTTTTCACCGATGAGAAGGAGTATATCGAGCAACGTCTGAGACTGCAGATGGAGCTGGAACAGCTTACGCCAGTTTCTGACCAGGATTTCCAACTTGCCGTGGAAACATTGGAGAACTTTCCTGCGCATTGGGAACGCCTGGAAGGGCAGGAAGAGGCACGCCACGACCTCATCAAGTTACTTGTCGAGCGAGCCTATATTCAGGATGACAAGGTGGTAGCGATGACCCTGCGCTCGAACTACCACCTGGTGCTTGGCCACAATGTAAAAGGGTCAACCGAAGTCTCGATTGACCCTGTATACACGAGCGGGAGCGACGGGATTTGAACCCGCGACCTCCGGCTTGACAGGCCGGCGTGCTAAACCGCTGCACCACGCCCCCATGTATTCAATTGCAGGGCGCATCTTATCCGGTGAGTGGAATATCTGTCAAATTATCGACCCTATCGAGGAGAGATCGAAGGGCGGGGTGAATGCCGGATGGCCTCGATTTCCTGAACAGGTTGGGACGCCAGTCCCATGACAACGAGACGTTCAAACAGGTAGAGCGTTTCCATCTTCCTTCTGGCCTGGAGGCGTCTGATGCAACACAATTTCTATCGCCGCAAGCCCGATGCCGACGTTATGCTGGCACGCTTTTCTGGCTGACGAGGGGAGGGCGGTATTCGCCAGACACTGGGCGATTGCGGGGATTCGGGAGCGCTGGTCGCTTTTGGCGGTTGCGCTGGGCCTGTTCGCTGCGGTCATCGCTCGGCTGGTTTATCTGTTCCCCCCCAAGACCGTGCGAAATCACGTCAGCAATATCTTCAGCAAGCTGCAAGTGGCCGACCGATCGCAGGCCATCATCCGGGCGCGTGAGGCAGGTTTGGGGCGCTAAGCCGTACAGTTTGTCGGGCTGCGGGCGGTGGATGATAATGGGTTGAAAGTTTCATCTGCCGAATATCAGGCTAAATTTCAGGAGAAATAATGTCAGCCGACGAACTCGAACGAATTGATCAGGAAACGCTCGATCCGCAGGATTGGGATGGTCTGCGCCAGCTTGGTTATCGCATGGTCGATGATATGCTCAGCTATCTGGAGACCGTGCGCGAGCGGCCCGTGTGGCAGCCGGTTCCGCCGGAGGTGAAAGATCGATTGAACCAGCCAGCGCCCCAAAATCCACAAGGCGCAGAGCAGGCATATGAAGATTTCATCAGCGACGTGCTGCCCTATCCCATGGGCAATAGCAATCCCCGATTCTGGGCCTGGGTGATGGGCGGCGGCACGCCATTTGGGGCGATGGCCGAGATGATGGCGGCGACCATCAACCCCAACATGGGCGGCGGCGACCATGGCGGCAATTATGTGGAACGCCAGGTGCTCGATTGGTGCAAAGAGATGCTGGGTTTTCCCCTCGAAGCCAGCGGCCTGCTCACCAGCGGTGGCTCCATGGCGAACCTGGTAGGGCTGACGGTGGCGCGTAACAGCCGGGCGGGGTTCGATATCCGCAGCGAGGGCGTGGCTGCCTCCCCCCGACCGATGACGATCTACAGCTCCGTCGAGACGCATAGCAGCAATCAGAAAGCGGCTGAGTTGCTTGGTCTGGGCAACAATGCTCTGCGCAAAATCCCGGTCAACGATGCCTATCAAGTTGACATAAATTCATTGCGAGAAGCGATTCGCCGGGACAAAGCTGACGGATTTCAGCCCATCTGCATCATCGGCAATGCCGGAACCGTGAACACCGGGGCGGTCGATGATCTGCAAACGCTGGCCGATATCTGCCAGGAAGAAGGGATGTGGTTTCATGTCGATGGCGCGTTCGGGGCCCTGGCCGCCATCGTACCCGAATTGCGGCATCTGACGGCGGGGATGGATCGGGCGGACTCCGTCGCTTTTGATTTGCACAAATGGCTGTACATGCCGTTCGAGGCGGGTTGTATCCTGGTGCGCAGCGAATCGGCGCATCGCCTCGCCTTCTCGCTCACCCCATCCTATCTGGCTCATGCCGAGCGAGGGGTGGCGGCGGGCGAACGCTGGTTCAGCGATTATGGCGTGCAACTGACGCGCGGCTTCCGGGCGCTAAAGGCCTGGCTTTCATTCAAAGAGCATGGCATCGACCGCTATCGCCGCATGATCCACAAGAACGTGTTGCAGGCTCGCTATCTGGCCGGGTTGATCGACCGGGCGCCGGAACTGGAATTGATGGCCCCCGTACCACTGAATATCGTCTGTTTCCGCTACAATCCAGGCGGCATGGACAAGGCTGCTCTCAGCCGGCTGAATGAAGAGATCATGTTGGAATTGCACGAACGTGGGCTGGCGGTCCCCTCATACACCACGCTGAACGGCGATTTCGTGTTACGCGTCGCCAACGTCAATCATCGCTCGCAGCGCTCTGATTTCGATTTTCTGGCGCAGTCGGTCATCAGTCTTGGCCGGGAGTTGTCGGCGGCCGGGTGATCACGCCCTCTTCCCGGTTCATGGCCCTAAGCTGACGATGACCCTGGCCGGGCGCAGCAGACTGCCGTCGTCAAGATAACCGGCCTGAAGCACGTCGATCACCTGTCCTTCGGGGACTACATCGCTGTTTGCCGTACCGACCGCCTCGTGCAAGTCCGGGTTGAATTCGCTCCCTTTGGCTTCCATGCGAACCACGCCATGCCGTTTGAGCGTTTCCAGAAAAGCCTGCAGGGTGGCCGATAAGTTGTCGCTATAACCCGCCAGTTGCACTGCGTCCTCTTGCGGCAGTCCGGCCATGTGCTGTAATCCCAGTTCGAGATG
>JAGFJG010000055.1 GCA_024102915.1 Caldilineales bacterium | reverse complement strand
GCATCACCTGGCGCGCTACGATCTCTACGCCGTCGCCGGCGGGCTGACGGGCGCGGCGTATCTGCAGCGCGACGCGGTGGCGAGCGGGCTGGCAAGACTGAACGCGTGGCGGCTGGCCGCGATCGCCCTCGTGCTCGCCCTGCTCTGCGCGCCGACCACCCTGGCGATGCTGGCGCTGACGCCCTGGGCGGCGCAGGACATCTACCGCCAGCAATACCAGATGCGCCGCTTCGCCGTCGAACAGGCGCGAACGCGCATCGCGGTCAACGATGCCGGGCTGATGGCGTGGCGCAATCCCTACGGCATGTTCGACGTGGTCGGGCTGGGCTCGGAAGCCATGCGCCTGGCGTGGCGCGACCAGAGCCTGGGGGCGGACACGGTCAGGACCATGCTGGCGCAGCGCGGCATCGACACGCTGATGGTCTATCCGCAATGGTTCTCGCCGCGTTTGCTCGAGGGCGCCATTCCCGTCGCCCGCTTCCATCTCGGCCGGCGCAAGATCGTGGTGTCGGAGGACACGGTGGTGCTGATGGCCACGACGCCGCAAGCCGCGGCGCGACTACGAGCGGAGGCGCTGGCGTTTGCGCCAACGATGCCCGAGGGGACAAGGTTGGAGGTGCTGGAGGGGCATTAGCCATGTTGGCATCACTTTCCGAGCCAAAGCTTTCCTTCAGCTCGCGATCGGATGCATCCGAGGAGATGCGACCCAACGCCAGCCCTAAGCCGCAGATCGACAAGCTGGCCGCGGCAGTAGAGATCAAAACCGGCAAGCGGCGTGTGATCGAATACATGCTCGATCCGCTGATCAGATACCGGTCGGAAGCGATGAGGGAGAGATGATCGGGAGTCCGATAGGAGAAATCAAAAACATGAACTTGGAGCGTTTCTTGCGCAGGGCCGCCATCCAACTAGTTGGATTTCTAGCGGTGCTCTCAATTTGTCCGAGCTTAGTCCATTCGCAAGATCGACCAAGGCTTACCGGAGATTTGCCAAGCGAAATTTCGCCAAAGAAAGTCGCAGACGTACTGGCAAATGCCAAGATCTTCCGATGGAATGAAAAGGTAAACATCTACGTCGAAAACTTTGATCGGCAGAATAAAAGATCTCGTGACTGCACGGTGGCACGGACAGGCGCGGACTTAGAATGGCTGCAACAGCAGACAACTTTCCAGTTCGGATTTACAGACAACCAAAGTGTAGCGAACTTTCTGATTGCCACATCGGATTCGGAAGAGTCCGAAGCTCTGGTTCAAGAAATCATTAACGAGAAAGTGAGGACAACACATCCGTTGCACATGTTTTTTTACTCCTCAGAGCAGGAGTTCAACAATGAGCTTAGGTATCATCTATTAGGAACCGGATCGCGGGCGTACTACGATGCCAATCGTACGCACGTTGCCATCTTTGTTTCAGATGATCGATCAATAAGATTTGCGTACATATGGTTTCGTGCATCAGATATTACCGGCGAAGCAGCTCGACAGCGCGACATTTATACAAGCGAAGATTTCCAGAACTGCGCACACCCAATTTACGATATTTTTTTCTCTGCCAGATTATTTTGGGCGCTGGGGATCACTGAGCTATTGCGGCTTACTCGATTGTCAAATGGCCTTCCGGCATACCTTGAGCGCGAACTCGCGATTCTCGTTTTCAAATCTCTCTACCAAAGCCACTTCACCCTCGATGGATCGCCGTCTGCACAGCATAAGGCTATAGAAGAGAGTTTGAAGAAGTTTTGGCCTTTAGCGGAGAAAAGGTGACGACATGAACCACGCGAAAGAATCCAACGCAACGGGGCGAAAGAAGATTAGCTATGTCATCCATGGCGGCAGCCGTGGTGATCAAGACCGGCGAACGGCGGGTCTTAGAATATATGCTGGATCCGCTGATCCGCTATAGATCCGAGGCAATGAGAGAGCGATGACTGTCGCGAGTTATTTCGACAGGCGGCGCAATTGAAGCGGAAGGATTTGGTATGATTGTAGGAAAGATTGTCAAAGAGGCAATCGTCCTTGTTATCGGTGTAGCCATGGTGCTTGGGATCGTTGCTGCATTCGCGGCAGTTCTGGGTACGGCAGTGAGCTTTATTACGGGCGACTTCAGCGGCCGTTGGTATGTTGTTTCTTTTATTGTTGTTTTGCTGAATTACGTGATCTTTGCGTTCAGAATGAAACGATCCACAAGAAAAACGCCCGGGAGGACGTGATGTCGAGGGACCAACTCTACGAAGTTTTTCGGCCAGCACCCTCGCTAAAATAATCAACGCTTAGCGCCTACTTCAGTGCGAGAAACTCCGGAATTTTCCAGAGCTTTTCGGTAGGCCCAACAGGCGTGATGGTCCGGAAATCTGTCGCAGAGTTCGCGGCTGACCCGCTCCCCATTGGCCATCCAACGCTAGTACAATTGGATCCGCTAGGTTTGCCAGCAAATTGACAAGCCCCATTCCCAAGTTCTTGCGGCCAAAAATATCTTTCTCTGGCGTAAACCCTTCTTCGTCGCCAATCTCCAGCGGCGGCGGAAACATTCTCGCGTTGACCTCCAGCGGGTATTTCAATCCTAGCTTGCAACCAGCCTTCTTAATCTCCAAGAACTTCCGGTCCTGTCTGGTGTCTGCTTTGTTCTGTCCATTGCCTCCGCTGCCGGCCTGTGCCACGGTCTGGCCTTCCGCAGAACGAGCGTTACCCTGACCCCATGGCACGACCCAATTTCTATGCCGGCACCGGCATCGACCGCGTCACCCTGCGCCGCGAGGACGACGAGTACATCCAGGACCTGCTGAGCGACAGCCGCACGCGCTTCGTGCCGGTGCTGCAGGAGCGCAACCTGATCCAGTCCGGGCCGGAGCCCAAGGCGGTGTTCGTCTCGGGCATGATGGCCCGCGTGCTGACCGGCTCGGGCGCCGACCTGATCTTTCTCGGCGTCGTCGAGGGCTGCGCGCATTTCGCCGTCGATATCGGCGAGCTCGACCTGCCGCTCGACCAGATGGGCGAGTTCGTCGATCTGCGCCAGGTCGGCCCGCTGCTGTTCCAGCGCGAGGGCTCGCTGCTGGCCTATGCGCGCGGCATGACCTACTGGCACCGCCGCCACCGCTTCTGCGGCGTGTGCGGCAGCCCGACCAAGGTGATCAAGGCCGGGCACGAGCGGCAATGCACCAACGAGCGCTGCAAGGCGCA
>JAGFJG010000022.1 GCA_024102915.1 Caldilineales bacterium | reverse complement strand
CCGCACCCGCGGCGCACGCCGCCGCGATCATGACCGCGCCCGCAACACTACGCCATGTCATCGCACAACTCATTCCGGCCACCGCGTCCGCTCCGCGGGGGACGCTATTTGTTATGACAGGTCAGGCACACCGCGCTGCCGGCGGGATCGATGCGCAGGAATGTCGGGTTATAGTCCACATGGGGATCGTGACAGGAGGCGCATTCCACATACGGTTGCTGCTCCCCGACAAAGGCCCCCTTGGTCGCCGTGCGGGTATACAGCTTCATATCGGTCTTCTCGAAGTCCGAGGTGGCGCCTTCGGTGCCGGTATTCACCCACCAGACGCGCGTCGAACCGACGATCTTGCTGTTGGCCTGGTTGAAGTCCTTGTCGCGTCCGGGGCCGAAGGGATTGGATACCGAGTAGCCGCCGCCGGCGAACTGTACCGAGATCGGGTGGTCGTTGGTCAGGTCCTTGCCGAGGTTGGTGATCACCGCCGGCGGGCCGATGCGACCGTTGACGCTCGCGGCCTGGCCGCTCCAGCGGCCAGCGCTGTAGGCCCACACGTCGGCGCCCGAACCGGGCTCGTTGATCAGCGCGTCCATCGCCTGGCTGCCGTCGTGGCAGGACAGGCACGCGATGGATACCGAGCCGATCGGCTCGATCTGCGCGTCCAGCGTCGTGGTGCCCATCTGGTCGTAGGTGGAGAAACCGCCCGCCACGGGGGCGAGGTTGCGGTTCCAGATCGGCACCGCCGCGGAGGCGTCCGCGCCGTGTGGCGTGTGGCAGAAGACACAGATCTCGGAGGTGCCGCTGAAGTTGCTCGCGGCATTGATGCCGGTGCTGCCGAGATTGTGTTTGGTGTTGAATATGCCCGCGCTCGCCAGCGACACCAGCGACAGCAGAGCCCCTCCCAAGAGCAACTTCGACCATCCCTGCACGCGGATAGGGTGATGTCGTCGCATTCTTTTATCCTTGTTATACCTGATGACCGAACCCGCCGCCCGATCATGCCGGTCAGTGAACGAGTCGAAACTTTACCATATCAATTAATACTTTTCGATGGGCACGGCCCGGCGCGGGCAAGAGACACATGGACACCCCTGGCGCGCCGGAAGCGTCGAGTCGCGCCGCCCCGCGGTGCTCAGAACTCGAAGGAGAAGCGATGCACGATCCCGACGGAGAATGCATCGGTCGTGTCGCCCGCGGCCGCCACGGCGCCGGTGCCGTCGTGATCGGGCTGGAGCCCGTAATTTCCGGCGTCTTCATTCATCACCGCGGTATAGAGCAGGTACAGCTCGGTACGCGCCGACAGCGCGTAGTTCCCGCCGAGCGCCAGGAAATGCGCGCCGCTGTCTTCCACGCTGTCCAGCGCATCGGCCAGACCATAGGCGATCTTCCAGGTCAGGTTCCCCTGGATGTGCGCCAGATTCAGGTAATAGGCCGTACGTCCGACTTGCTCGCCGCCGCTGGTCTCGCCGGTGCGCGCATCCTCCCAGATGAAACTCATTCGCGTGCCGCCCCCGGTCTCCCAGCCCAGACCGAATTTTTTCGCCTTGCCATCGTCCAGGCCCGGACCCATCAGTTCTCCCAGGGATTCATAGGCGTACCCCATATACAAGGGACCGCTGACGAATTCCAGCGCGGTGCTCCACGCGTCCTGGTGCGACTCCGCCTTGGTGAGCGGCAGGTCGTCCTCGCCCACGACACGCGTCGAATATGCGAGCGCGAAGCGAAGGCGCTTGTCCCGCGGCGTCATGTACAGCAGGGCGTTATCGGCGCGATTGTTGAACAGACTCTGTCCGGCGACACTGCCGACGACGGCGTTGTAGTCGGCGCGCGTGTCGGCGAAGATGTCCAGGTCCTCGGTCGTCATGCGATAGGGGGTCGCATGCTTGCCGATCAGCAGGCTGCCGAAGCGCGTCTCCAGACCGGCGAAGGTGTCGCGGCCCGCCCCCCAGCCACCGGCATCGAAATCGATGGTGTTCTCGGCCTGCCACAGGACCGCCATCTGGTTGTCCAGCACCTCGCGCCCGCGCAGGCCGAGATAGGAATTTCCGCTGGTCAGTGAAACGCTGCTGTCCTCGGCGGCGGGATCCGGATCGTCGTTGCCGACGACATCCAGCGAGACATGGGCGACGCCGTAGATCTCGCTGGCGGCGTGCGCGGCGGGGGACAGCAGCAACGGCACGGCCGCGAATGCCAGCCAGTATGATTTACACATGCGCAACGGGCTCTCTTGCTACGAGGTGAGGCGTGAGGGGTGAGGAGTGAGGCGGATGGATTCGGTCTTGCGGTTTTCCGCTTCACTCCTCACACCTGACACTTCACGCGCCAAACTTCGCGCACTCTACCGCAATCCGCATATCCCTGCAAAAGGGCAAAAAAGCCGGGCACGTGGCCCGGCTTCAAGTTACTGGGATTAGGTCGTCAGAGATCTAGGACGTGGCGACGAACTCGACCGTGTTGGTGTCGAAATCCGTGGTGCCGTTGTCGGTGTTGTGCAGCGACAGCGCGACCGCCAGGTTCTCCGACAGGGCATAGCTGGCATACAGCTCGGTCGCATCGACATCATCACCATCGACGAGGCTGACGCTCTCGATGCGGGCCTTGACATTAAAGCCATTGCCGAAGTCGTAGCCGCCCCAGAAGCTGTAGCCGTTGTCGAACTCACCGGTGTCGCCATCGGCGCCGGACAGGTAATCCAGACCCACGGTGAAGCCGTTGATCATGTAGGTACCGTTGATATCCATCAGGTTGCCCACGCCGTCGCCGTCCTTGTCCTGGGTCAGCATGCCGAACTCGACGTCCAGACCTTCCATCGGCGTCGCGTTGACCAGCAGGGCGACCGAATTTTTGCGCTCGCCGGTCGTCACGGAGCTGTCGTTCGCGTAGCCCACCATGACGTTGGCCGGACCGACCGCGCCGGACACCGCCACACCCGTCAGGGCCGCCCCACCCACAGAATCGAGGACACCGAACAGCAGGCTGTTCTGGGTGAACTCCATGTCGACGGCAGCGCCGGCATCGGCCGTAATGTTGCTGTCGAACAGACCACCGCGGAACTGCCAGGCATCGTTCAGATTGTGCATGAAGTAGGCCTGGCCCACCCCGAAGGAATCAGAATCCGAGCCGGCAATGGCAACGTACAGATTGTCGGTCTCGACATCGACCTCGACCTGGGGCACGGAGAACTGGCCTTCCTGGTCCTCATCGGCCTCGTTGGTGAGCAGCCACTGCACATCGGTGAAACCACTGACGGTCGGCTCGGCGGCGTAGGCGGAACCGGCGGCGGTCAACGGTCCCGTAAGGGCCAATACAAGTAACTTTATTATTCATAATAATTTCTCCCTCTGATCAGAAAATTTACTCTTAAAGCGATAACTTAGTCTTTATGCAGAAGCATTTATACATCATAATATGCAGTAGTTCAATACAATCATACGTAATCATGCAAATTATTTGCACAATATGCCTGAACTTTACGTAATTGCAATTTATCGATATTCGCTCCTCACCAGCGTCTCCAATATGCCCACTGGTCTCCGCCGGACCGGCCAGCTCCTGCAAGCATCGGGACAGGCTGACTGGGCATCAGCACAGTTTGTGAAACATCGGATCTCATTCCGCAAAAAAAAAGCCGGGCGCAAGGCCCGGCTTCGAGATACCGCAGTAGAGCGAGGTGATACTTAGAACGTGCCGATCAGCTGCACGACGCCGGTGTCGAAATCGTCCGTACCGTTGTCGATGTTGTGCAGCGAAACCCTGACCGCGACGTTGTCGTTCATGGCGTAGCTGGCCTGGATCTCGGTCGCGTCGACATCGTCACCATCGACGATGCTGGCGGTCTCGAGGCGCGCCTTGACGCCGAAACCGTTGCCGAAGTCGTAGCCTGCCCACAGACCGTAGCCGTTGTCGAACTCACCAGTGTCGCCGTCAGCGCCGGACAGGAAGTCCGCGCCCACGGTGAAACCGCTGATCATGTAGGTGCCGTTGATGTCCGTCAGGGTACCCACGCCGCTGCCGTCCTTGTCCTGGGTCAGCACGCCGAGTTCAAGGTCCAGGCCTTCCATCGGTGAGGCGTTGACCAGCAGCATGACCGAGTTCTCGCCGTCGGTGGCGCCGCCGGGCGTCACGGAGGCGTCGTTGCCATAGCCCACGGTCACATTCGCCATGCCCAGGTCGCCGGAGACCCTGGCGCCGACCATGCTGTGTCCACCAACATCGGCCAGGACATCGAACAGCAGGCTGTGCTGAATGAACTCGCGGTCCGGGGCATTCCTCTCATCGTCCGTGAGGTGGGTGTCGAACTTACCGGCGTGCATCGCCCAGCCATTGGCGAACGCATACTTCACGAAGGCCTGGCCGACATCGAAGCCACTGGAACCCGAGTTGTGGGCGGCAACGAACAGGTTCTCCGTGTCGAAATTGACCTCGGTCTCGGGAACCGAGAACTGGCCTTCCTGGGTATCGTCGGCGTCGTTGGTCAGCAGCCAGTCGACCGCGGTATAACCACCAACGGTCACACCTTCAGCGAAGGCCGAACCCGCGGCGAACATCGCACCGGCCACGGCCATAGCAATCGTAGTTTTCTTCATTGGTTTCTCTCCCTAGTCTGATCAAACGTTCGAACGTTTTTAAGTATTCCGTTGGCCCATGCCGGGCAACGAGGCATTTTTATAACGCAGGATTTGCATCAATGCAACATGTTTTATTCAAAAATCTCGCGCATTTGCAAACTGTGTCTCATAAATGCAACGACGGAATACTGGCAGGCATGGGGACAACACCGGGTCAGCGATCAAAAATTCCGTTGGATTTAGTGCATTAGATTCCCCGTCATTTCTTCGGCGGCAAGATCATCACTAAAACGGAGCAAACTCTGATTTAGGGGTTGGCTGGTCCCATTTATGCTCATGAGAGGAGGGGATCTGCATCCCGGTAACTGTAGATATCTGGGTTAACCTTCAGGGTGAAATCGATGCACCGCTGAACAGATTCAGCACCACCGCACACCGATCTTAACCAGCCCAGGAAGGAATCCATAGCCACCAGCGTTCAGCGTCGCGTGCGCCATTGCAGGTCTTGGGGCTGTATAGAAAATCTCTCACGTCCATTCCATGCGAAACAATCAGTTATCGAAGAATGGACCATGGAATCGTTGAATGATGAAGAATGTATCCTTGTTCTAATCCTCGCCCTATTCGCGCCGGGTTCCTGCTCAATCCCGCATCCACTTTATTCACAAGCTGATGCGTCGCAAACGGAGCGCGTTAGAAATGACGGATACCGAGCTGAAGCTCATCGCCGCTGCGGCGATCATGGGTGACAGCAGCAGCCCAAAAGAGGGATACAACACCCCGGCAGCCACCGGTATACCTGCCGCATTGTATATGAATGCGAAGAACAAATTCTGACGGATATTGCGCATGGTGGCGCGCGAGAGACGGCGGGCACGCACTATGCCCCGCAGATCGCCCTTGATCAAGGTGACCCCGGCACTTTCCATGGCGACATCGGTACCGGTACCCATCGCAATGCCCACCTGGGCCTGGGCAAGGGCAGGCGCATCGTTGATGCCGTCCCCGGCCATGGCAACGATACCGCCCTCGACCTGAAGCTGCTTGACGACCTTGGCCTTTTGGTCAGGCAGCACCTCGGCCTGGATCCGGTCGATGCCCAGCTTGGCCGCGACCGCCTCGGCGGTCTTGCGGCTGTCGCCGGTCAGCATGACGATCTGGATACCCTCCTCATGCAGACAGCGGATTGCCTCTGGCGTTGTCGCTTTAACGGGATCGGCCACGCCGATCAGCCCGGCGGCCCGGTGATCAATGGCAAGAAACATCACCGATTGACCCTCGGCCCGCAGCGTATCCGCCCGCCCGGGAAGATCTCCCGCATCGATGCCGAGGTCCTGCAACAATTTGATATTGCCCAAGGCTACCTTGCGCCCAGCCACTCGGCCGGCGACGCCCTTGCCAGTAATGGAGTGAAAATCCTCCGCCGAGAACAATTCAAGACCGCGTTTTTCTGCACCGCGCACGATGGCGGCGCCAAGAGGATGCTCGCTGGCACGCTCGATGCTGGCAGCCAAACGCAGGATATCCTGCTCACCGAAGCCCACGGCCGGTGTCACGCTCACCAACTCGGGATGGCCCTCGGTGAGAGTACCGGTCTTGTCCACTACCAGGGTGTCCACCTTGCGCAGCACCTCAAGCGCTTCGGCATTCTTGAACAGCACGCCCAACATGGCGCCGCGCCCGGTACCCACCATGATGGACATGGGCGTGGCCAGCCCCAGCGCGCAGGGACAGGCAATGATGAGCACAGCCACCGCGTTAATCACCGCGTGCGCCAGGCGTGGCTCGGGTCCCCACAGATTCCAGACAATAAAGGTCAGCACGGCGGCGATCACGACCGCCGGCACGAAGTAACCCGAGACGATATCCACCAGTTTCTGGATGGGCGCGCGGGAACGCTGCGCCTCGGAGACCATTTGGACGATCCGGGCCAGCAGGGTATCGGCGCCGACCTTTTCGGCCGTCATCAGCAAGCTGCCGGTTCCATTGATGGTGGCGCCGATCACCCTGGCGCCAGCCCGCTTTTCCACCGGTATTGGTTCGCCGGTTACCATGGATTCGTCCACATGGCTCGTTCCCTCGGCTACCGTGCCGTCCACCGGCACTTTTTCGCCGGGACGGATACGCAACCGATCGCCGGGATGCACCTGCTCCAGGGGGATATCCTCTTCCAGTCCGCTCTCGCGCACGATGCGCGCCGTCTTGGGCGATAAACCCAACAGCAGTTTGATGGCGGCGTTGGTGCGGCTGCGGGCGCGCAGTTCCAGCACCTGGCCCAGCAGCACCAGGGTAGTGATCACCGCGGCAGCCTCGAAGTAGACTGGCACCACGCCCATGTCATTGACCACGGAGCGAGGGAAGATGCCCGGCGCAACGGTGGCTACTACACTGTAGATCCATGCCACCGCCACGCCGAGGCCGATGAGTGTGAACATGTTAAGGCTGAGGTTGACCAACGACTGCACGGCGCGGACGTAGAAGATCCAGCCGCCCCACAACACGACCGGGGTGGCCAAGGCCATCTCAATCCACTGGCGCCGCCCGGGGCTGATGAGTTCAGCTATCTGTTCAGGCCAGAACTCCGCGCCCATGGCACTCAGGAATACCGGCAGGGCCAGCGCGGCGCTGAACCAGAAACGGCGATTCATGTCGCGCAGTTCGGCGCTCTCCTCTTCCACCGCTGCCACGGTACGCGGCTCCAGCGCCATGCCGCACTTCGGGCAGTAGCCAGGATGGTCCTGGACCACCTCCGGGTGCATGGGGCAGGTATATTCAGTTCTCGTGGAAGGCGCAGGCGTTCCCAGCGGTTCCAGTGCCATGCCGCACTTGGGGCAACTCCCCGGACCCTGTTGCTTGATTTCGGGATGCATGGGGCAGGTATAAATAACGGACGCATCCGCCCGTTTGCGTTCAGTCGCCGCCTGATCGGAATGGCCATGCTGATGGCCAGCGTTACCGTGAGCCGGATGGAGCTCAGGCATCCCTCGCCGGGCATACTTCAATGGATCTGCCTTGAATTTATGCATGCAGCTCGCGCTGCAGAAGCGATAGCGATTGCCTTCGAACTCAACAGCATATGCTGAGTCCGCAGAAACGCTCATGCCACAAACGGGGTCCTTTTCCATCATTCCCCAGCTTGATCCTGGATATGGCAGCGCAGAAACCTCTCCCAACAACGATATCGTACTTGTCAGACCACAGTCGTGACTATTTCTTTTTTCCAGCTCGACCACTACCTTCCTGCAGCATCATCTGATCCATCATCTGTTCCATCATCTGCTGCATTAAATCCATGCGCCTCTCCATCATCAGCTGGCGTCCTTCCATAGGCATTTTAGCCTCAGTCCCTGGCTTCATCTTGCTTTCATCATCATTCCGGGCCATTGAACCAGGCCCCATCATGCCGCGCATACGCCCCATCATTTCGTGCATCTGCCGCATATGCGCTTGCATCAAGTGGGCGCGCTCTTCCGGGTTATTCTCATTACGGGCACGGTCCATCGTTTCCCGCATGGCCTGCATCTGATCCTGCATCCGATCCATATCCATCATTCCATTGCCGCCCTGCATCATCATACCGGGAGGGACATCATTTCCCGACTCCGCCTCATGATGTTTGTCATCCCCCATTGCCGCCATCGACAATGCCGCTGAAACACATAACATCAATATAGGAAACCGGTACTTTCTTTCCATTTCTCGTCCTCCTCTTGTGTTATATCAGCCATCCTTCACCATCCACGCCATGAGCCTTGTCATTCACAGAGCTCCGGCATGAATAGCATTCTGATTCAGAGAATCTGACACCAACCTGACAAGGGCATTACAAAGTTGTAACGCACAATATCCATCGAATACCTATGGGGCTTGAAGCAATATTGCCTGCCCTCACTGGGGGATAATTTTCGCTTTCCCTATCATCACTCTGACTTTCGTACTCGACCCCTCGAAAGCAGGGCACCAAATCATGACAAAAATGTAATGGCGCCGTCACGCTCAGGACAGTGTGCACAAAATAGAATTTTTTATGTACGGCGCTGCAAAGCAGTTATTTTCACAAAGGAAGGAGGTGTATGTCATGAAAAAATATCTCATCTATTCAATCATCCCTGCGGCGTTGGCGTTTGGAGCCCCCAACGCAATCGCCAAGGAAATCGGTCATGACAACTGCGGCGGCACCCAAACCGTCGAAGTGCCAGGCATGGGCAATGTCAATGAAGCGGCGCTTCAGCGACACATCGATGAAACGCAGGCTCGCCTGAACAGACACGCGACGCGCGGGTATTGGCCTACCGCGCGAAATGCCAAGAGTCACTTGGAGTCCATGCAGCGCGCCATGATTCGACTGCATGATCAGATGGTTAATACTGGCTGTGCTGGCGCTGTACATGGCGCGAGCTTGAAAACCCGGATAAGCGTACTGGAAGAGCGCGCCACAAAATAGGCGCCAGCGATTCTTTTGAATCCGAGAATTATTGAGAGAAGGAGGAACCGGTATGGGCCCGGTCCCTCCTTTCTTTCTATACAATCCAGGCGCGGGATCGGATAATTGTACGAGCCGGCATGTCTCGCCGATTTCTCACATTATGGACATAATCCTCGATGCAGCCAGATAGGCCCTGTTCTTTGACCTGGATAATGCGCCGAGAATACGTGGTGACTTACCGTTGGTTCTTTCTAGCGCTAGACCTCCAATATTCATAGATGAAACTACTTATCGTAGAGGACGAGAAAAAAATTGGCGAATACCTTCGCCAAGGGATGACCGAAGCCGGTTTCATCGTCAATCTCTCCCGTAACGGCATGGACGGTAATCACCTCGCCATGACGGAGAAATTTGACCTGATCATCCTCGATATCATGTTGCCGGATCTCGATGGCTTGCACATCCTGAAATCCCTGCGCGAGGCCGGCAATAAAGTGCCCGTACTTATTCTGACCGCGCACGGCAGTGTAGAAGACCGCGTCACCGGGCTTGAGCTCGGAGCCGACGATTACCTGGTCAAACCATTCGCATTTTCCGAGCTGTTGGCTCGAGTACGCACGCTGTTGCGCCGAGGCGCATCCCCCGTGGTTGAAACGACGCTCAGAATCTCCGATCTTGAACTTGACCTGCAAAAACATCGGGTTTCACGTGGGGGGCAGCGCATCCACCTGACTACCAAAGAATTTTCCTTGCTGGAGCTCCTGTTACGTCGTCGTGGCGAGGTATTGCCGCGATCCCTGATAGCCTCGCTTGTGTGGGATATGAACTTCGACAGCGACACCAACGTCATTGACGTCGCCATTCGGCGGTTGCGGGCAAAAATCGACGATAACTACGATCACAAGCTCATACATACAATACGCGGAATGGGATACATGATGGATTCGACGCCTGCTCCCTGATGCGCCGCCTACCCCTTTCCCTGGCATTACGTCTGACATTGCTCTTCGGTAGCGTGTCCGCTGTCGTCTTTTTTATCTTTGGATGGCTCATCCTGCACTCGATAGAAAGGCATTTCATCGAGGAAGATATGAGCGAACTCAACATCATAATGGCGGCCATCCAGAACTATCTATCTGAAGCCCGCTCACCCCAGGAACTTGTCCTGGCTGAAGACCGGTTTAACGACGTCCTGACAGGGCATCACTCTGCCTCGCTCTATATAGCCGATTCGAACGGACAAAGGATCTATACCAGCGGCGGGCCGGATCTCTCCGGCATTGTATCGGGGTTTCGCCCCGGCAACTCGGGCGACACAATACAAATTCTGAACGATGCCGAGCACAACTACAGAGTACTGACTCGCCGCATCACAAATGCTTCCATTGAAGCCATGCCATCGTACACGGCAGCCACTGCCGTCCTGATCGATTATCACCTGAAATTTCTCGAGGAATTCCATTATACGCTCTGGCTCATGATAGCAAGCAGCATTCTACTGACTGGACTGATGGGCTGGCGTGCGGTCCATTACGGTCACATCCCTCTGCGCGATATCATCACCCAGATTCGACGCATCAGTGCCAACGAACTGAATACGCGCCTGTCTCCAGAAGCGATGCCGAGCGAGCTGATCGAGCTGGCGTCGTCGTTTAATGACATGATGGAGCGCATGGAAAGCGCTTTTGGCAGACTCAAAAATTATTCTGCCGATATTGCGCATGAACTCCGCACCCCCATAACCAATCTGATGACGCAGACGCAAGTTGCGCTTACGCGCGCACGCTCCATCGATGAGTACCGAGAGGTGCTTTACTCCAACATGGAAGAATACGAACGCATGGCACAGATGGTCGGCGATATGCTTTTTCTGGCGCAGGCTGAAAATGGTTTATGCGCCCCGGCCGCGGACAATGTGAATCTTGCAGATGAAGTGCGCGGACTGTTCGATTACTACGAGGCCTGGGCAGAGGAACGTGGCGTAACGCTAAACCTGGAAGGCGTGGCCTCGGCACGGGGAGATCGATTGATGCTGCGACGCGTACTGAGCAATCTATTATCCAACGCTATTCGGCATACGCCCCCAGGGCTATCTGTGCAAGTATCTCTGGATGATTCGGGAGATCATGAGGTAAATATCACCGTCGAGAATCCAGGCACGGCGATTCCTCCAGAACATATCCCCAGGATATTTGACCGGTTCTACCGCATTGATCCTTTACATCATCGGGAAAATGATGGAATCGGCCTGGGTCTCGCCATTGCCAAATCCATTGTTGACGCACATTTCGGGAAAATTGACGTGATTTCAACCCACGGGCT
This sequence comes from Caldilineales bacterium, assembly GCA_024102915.1. Lineage (GTDB taxonomy): Bacteria > Chloroflexota > Anaerolineae > J102 > J102 > JAGFJG01. The sequence goes on along the minus strand of JAGFJG010000022.1, from coordinate 1,282 downwards.
TACGCGATTTTACCTCATCCTTCCAAAAAGCCAGATTGCTTGATTGACGCACTCTGACCACGTTCTTCTACCTGAAGTCGCCAAATCTGAACCACCTGCGCGACCTGTTGTCGCACCCAGGCGACCCGAACGCAAGAGAAACCTCGTTTACTTGCTGTAGAACTCATTTTGGCAGGGCCTCAAAATCAGGTAGTGTTTCCTGGCGAGTGCTCCTGGCGACCGGGACACAAAATCGGTTCTTTTGAATCTCAATGCCTTAAGACACATGGGCGTAAATGGCAACGCGGAGATACCCATGTGTTACAGTCTGGGCATGGAACTGTCAGCACTCCCCGGCAACGACCCGGCGGATCGCCCGGACGGATCCCGGTGGCAGATCCCGGCTCGGCAGGTCTGCCTTGCCGTGTTGTTCGCCCTCGCCGCAGGCTGCGCCGGAATCGATGCCCCGCCGCCGGGCCAGCCGGGCGCCGCTGCGCCCCTGCATCGCGAAACGCATGACGCGCTGGTCATGCCGCGAACGGGGGTGACGGTGCCGGCGCTGGATCTGGTCGATCAGCGGGGCCGGCCCTTCGACCCGGACCGCCTGCTCGGCCGCTGGACCCTGCTGATCTTCGGCTACACCCACTGTCCGGACTACTGTCCGGCCACCCTGCTGACCCTGAACCGGGCATTGCAGGCGTTCGAACGGGAGGATCCCGCCCTGTCCGCGCGACTCCAGGTGGTGCTCGTATCGGTCGATCCCTTCCGCGACACGCCGGAGGTGCTGGCGGGCTACATCAGCTATTTCAATCCCGGCTTCCTCGCCGCCACCGGCGCCCCCGCGGACCTGAAACGTCTCGTCCTGCAACTGGGCGCGAACTACAGCTATGCCGATACCGCCAGCGGCCGCCTGATCCATGACGTCGGACGCCGGCCAGAGGGCGACTACGCGGTGAATCACGACGCCGGGCTGTTCGCCTTCGACAGGCTTGGGCGTTTCTTCGAACGCCTCGATCCCCCGCTGGACGACGAACGCCTCGCCGCCCTGCTGGCGCGGATCCAGGCGCATGACGCGCCCGGCCGCTGACTTGACAGTCCGCCACCGGGCTTTGCTATAGTCAGAACATGTACGCACCGATGCCCACCAAGCCCGACCTCCGCAAACGACTGTGGCCCTGCCAGACATTGCCATCCGCGGTGGACTGTCCTTATCTCTGAACTGACGCAGGAACATCCAGCAGCAACCGCGGGTCCGTGACCGCGATTGCCTCATCTCGCCTCACCCGGGCCCGCCGCCACGCAC
>JAGFJG010000017.1 GCA_024102915.1 Caldilineales bacterium | reverse complement strand
ATGAAGGGACCAAGCTCGTCCACGGCAAACTCGGCGATGTCTGGCGGGGTCGCTTCCCAATAGCGCTGTACGAATTCGGCGTTGATGTCAGCGATCCATTGCTGAATCACGGCGCCAACCACGTTCGCAAGCTCGGCATTGGCATTACCCGATGTGAAGCCATTCAACTCGCTCCACTTGTTCTGAGGGCCAACTGACATCCACCAATCAGCGACTTTGATAGCATTTTCCTTGTTGGGGCTTTTCTCGCCAACCAACAGCGGCCCGGCTTCGAAGAACAGAGCGGCCGGCAGATCAGAGTTCTGGTTCGGCATGATGAAGGCATCGTAATCCTCGCCGGGCACCAAACCGCCGCCGACCAGGGTTGTCGAGTACCAGTCACCGATGGGGATCATGGCGACCTGGCCGCTCTGGAAGAGGGGCAGAATGGCGTTTTCACCCGTTCCGAAGGGGATGCCAGGGTCGGTAAAGTAGCCCTTCTCGATCATCTCTTTCCACAACGTCAGGGCGTTAACCACCTCTGGATCGGTGTATTTGGCCTCACCCTGGACCAGTTTGTTGTAGAATTCCGGGCCGGCGGTGCGCAGCACCATCTCCTCGAACATGATGAATGCTGGCCAGCGGCCATCGATGGTGACGGCCATAGGTGTAATGCCCTTTTCCACCAGCGCGTCGTTCAAGGCCGTGAACTCATCCCAGTTTGTAGGAACCGACCAGCCGTTCTCTTCGAACAGATTCTTGTTGTAGTAGACAACCCAGTTGGCGGTCAGCGAAGGTACAGCATAAACCTTGCCGTCGAAGGCGAAAGCATTGGCGACGCCCTGGCTATACTCGCCGCTGGCGAGATACTTATCCCAGACTGCGGTCAGATCGGCGGCGACGCCAGCTTTGACAATGTCCTCCATGCGGTAACCCGACCACCAGGTATACAGGTCAGGCGCTGAATCGGTGCCCAGGGCGGCGCGCACTGTTGTCTGGTAGTTGGTGGTGTCTGCGAAAGGAACGCCGGTGAAGCCAACGCCTGTATCGGTTGCGGACATTTCACCCATCAAGTTAAAGTTCGGGTCCCAACTCGCCTTATCATGATAGAGCTCAACGGCGGCAGCTTCCGTGGCCGGTTCTTCGGCTGGGGCTTCTGTAGGTTCCGCTGCCGGTTCTTCAGCGGCCGGCGCTTCTGTGGCTGCTGGGGCGGGCGCCGGTGCTGGCGCTGCGGTGGCGCAGGCTGCCAGGAGCAGTGCTGCGATCAGTACGAAAACGACGATCAAGAGATTGCGTTTCATGGGTTCTCCTCCAAATGAGAGAGTTGTGGGGTGAATCGAAACGATGCGGGTTTGGTCTTATGACCACAGATGTCGATTGGATGATTGTCGATTTGCGCCTCCTTGTGATTGGCGGGGATTTTCAGGCGGAGATGTCGAGATTAGCTGAAAATGATTCTGGCCGAGGCCAGTGAACGAGAGGGGATGGCAAGTGTTATGCTACCATTGACGACAGCGAGGGCTTCGCCATCATCCTCAATCGGCGAGCAAAGATTGGCATTCGTGGGCATGTGTTCCGGGAAATTCAGGCGAATGGTTTGCGCCTCGGCAGTGAGATTGAATGCCCGTGCAATCAGGCCCCGACCATCGGCCGCCCGCTTCAGTTGCACATCCGCAACGCCTTCCGGCTCCACTGTCATGAACTGCCCGCCTGCGCTGAGTTCCGCTCCCGGCACGCGCACGATGATCGGCGGGACCAAATGCCCGGCGGCGAAGCGGCTGGCAGCGGCCGGATCGTATGTGGGCATGGTCGTGAAGCGATAACGGAACAGCAATTCGCCGCCCTGGCTGGCCTGGAAGTTGGTCGTCCAATAATTGTTGAGCGGCCAGGCCACAAGGGTCGCTTCCGGCGCTTGCAGGTCGGCTGCCCAGCGTCCGGTCTGGATTGCCCCCAGCTGCACCAGCGGGGCGTCCACCGGAGCCATCACAATCGAACTGGCCACGTCCGATACCTCGGCCCAGCGCTGGATGCCGTACCAATCCCGGCAGGAACCGGGAAGCTGTTCGTCATCCACTTCGAGCGGCACGCCATTCAGATCGAGATGGAAAGTCGGTTGTTCGAGGGCGAAGGGGAACATCACATAGACGGCTTCGGCGGCGGTTACAGGTTCCTTATCGACCACGAAATCCACATGCAGCGCCTTCTCGTCGTGGGGCAAGGCGTATCGCACCCGCACCGAGCGCGCTCCCGGCGCTGTCATCACAACTTCGATGCCGATCGAAAGACCGTCATCAAGCGCTGGCCCTACCTGCACGGATGTCACCGACTGGCGGCGTAAGCGGGCGTTCTTCAATTGCGTGCCATAGCCCTCTTTGGTGAAATCACCATCGAAAAGGGCATCCCGATCCAGTGGATCGTCGATGCTTTCGTACACATATTGCCCCAACCGCCACGCGCTTTTCTGGCTCGCCAACTCCCGACCCTGTTCCTTATCCCGCCACGAAAGTAGCCCGCCCGTTTCCGGATCGACCTGGATACGATACCAGACGTTCTCCATCCAGCCTTCGCCCATAACGGCCCCATCGGGTTTCATCGCCGGGGAGGGGGCGATGACCTGGTATCCGAAAGCGGGAAGCTGCGCGTGCAAAACCGACGAGTTGTCGGGCCGGTTGTTGCGTCCTTCGGCGATGCTCTGCGGATAGCTGTCGCGATAGTTGCGGATGAACGCGCCTTCCAAGAAGTTGTAGGGCGCGCCGCCGGCGCTATCGGATGGCAAGGAATTAGAGAAACTGCAGGCCCAGGATAGCGGATTGATGATCAGAAAACGCACATTGGAATCGTCCGCCGTGGCATCCCTGGGCGCACCCTGTCGCCATTCCCGCCACACATCGCCTTCGGGCGTCTTACCTGTTGTGGCTCTGGCAAACTTGCGCCCGGCTTTGGCCAGTTGGTCGTGCAGATTGGCATAGCCGGTATAGGCGAATCCAGCCTTGCGGTTGAACTGTGCCCGTGTAAAGGGCGAATCCGGCTGGTTGATGCTGTTGAACGAACCCCAGGTGTGTTCGTCGTAGAGTGAAATGTCGTGATAAGTCTGTTCGATCAGATCAGGGTCGAGGCCGTCGACCTGCGTTGCCAGCAAATCCAGGGCGGGGAGCAAAGCCTCGCTGGTGCGGTTGACCGCCGTTTCATAGGCTGAAGAACCGACGCCGTCCGCCCACCAATCCGCCCAATCGCCCCTCCAGGTCGGTGACGTTGCGCCGTATCGCTCGTGCAGCATGTCCAAAAAGCCGTCGACCGTGGTGAAAACGATTCGGGGTGAACCCTCGCTGTCGTTCCAATCCCGCACGAAGTCGGAGAGAGCCTCGAAGGGCGGGCCGTTGTCGGGCAGGGCGGGATGAGTGGCCTGGGCATAGAGGAAGTCGTAGGGATAATCCTCACGCGCTTCCAGCTTGCTCAGGGCTTTGGGCAAAATCTCCCTGGCATAGGGCAGGTTGCCCATTCCATAGAAAAAGATGCCGTACGCGTAATGCGGGCCATTGAAGGTGAGCAGGCGATTGCCGCCCGGCCCTTCCCACCAAAATGCCGTCAGGTCGGGGTCAGGTCGGTCGCCTCGATAAGCATTGATCGACATGGTCAGGCCTTTGATGCCGATGGCGGGCAACAGGTCGGCCCACAGCCAGCTGGCCCCATCCACATCGCATTGCATGCCGGCTGTGATACGCACGCCATAATCTTTGCGCAGCCGCATCACCGGATAGAGCGATCTCGCCATGGCGGCGGGCGAAAGCATCGGCGTCCAGTGGTATTGCATGCCCGAAACGGCGATGCGCCCTTCGGCATTCAGCCTCAGGAATCGGTCGATCTGGCTGGCGGGGCGGCTGTGCATGTACCGCTCGACCATGGACGAAACCTCGCACGTCCAGTGGTAGCGCGCCTCGACCGGATAGTCGGATGTGGCTTCGCACAACTCGATCGCCCGATCGATATAGTCGCACTGCTGGCGGAATAGCACTTCCTGGTGGTCGGTGTAGCCGATATCGGTATGGACGTGGCTGATCAGATAGATGGTGTTGATTTTGGTCATGGTGTATCAGGGTTGATATGAGGTATTTGATACTGGATATTGAATTCAAACTAACATCACATTGAAAACGATACTTCTGTGTGACTTCAGTTTAGCTTACGTCGCCGTCGGCGGATATGGCCGAGACTCGACTGCGCCCGGCGTAGCAAACGGCGGTCAGTTTCGTTTCGACGGTTTCGCCGGGCTGTAGTTCCAGGGCGGTGCCATTGGCGATGGCTTCATTCAGCCCGTTGGTTGGGTAGCTCGTCCAGGGTTCAAGGGCGGCGGTGTGGAAACGACCCCACCAGGGATAGCCCTGGGCGACGTCGCCGAGCTGTTGCCAATACCATACGTATCGAAACAGCTTCGGATCGAAATGGATGCCGAACCCCGCCTGCCGCACCGGATTGGTGATGGCATACCAGCCCTGGTCGAAGCCGGTGAGATAGGCCATCTCCTGCGCCTGCATGTCCCCATAAGCCGGAACCTGGCTGGCATCGGCCAGCGATCCATCCGGTGCTGGGACGTGCGGCCACTCGCCGGTAAACCCAGGCTGGAAACGACGGGGTTCATAGCCCGGCATAGCCTCGTGCACGAGGAATTGGCGGGCTGGCGTGTTGATGACAGCGCCTTCGTCGAGAAAGGGTCGGCCAAAAGCGATGTGATGGCCCCACATGGCATGCAGCGGTTCGCTGCCTTCGTTCGTCAGATGCTCCTCGATTGTTAAGACAGCCCGACCGGATTCCAGCGAGAGCACTTTCTCCAGAAAAAACGGTGTACGCAGGGGCCTCACCCAGAGTCGTGCAGAGACCCGGTCGGGCGTGTCTTCGAGAATGGCGTGATCCCAGGGGATCAGACTAACTTCGCCATGTTGGCCTAATTCAGCGCCCTTGTAACGGATGGCGGGGCCGCCGTTGGGCAGCACTTCATTCCAGCCGCCGCTGAAGTAATCGAGGAACGGTCCCGAAGAGGGTGCGGAGAGGACGCCACGGTTGGGGTTGCGGATGCCGCCCGGCGCAAGAAGCAGGACATCCAGGTCGAGCGGCTTGTAACGGAATTCGACGATGTCGGAACCTTTGTCGAGCAGCACGGTGACGCGTAGCAACTCGTTTTCGAGGATGAGCGTTTTCATCCCCTTATAGGTCCAGTCGTCGGATATACGACAACCGTGATTTCGTGGCACGCCTGTTGACATGAAGAGTTCCGTTTGGTATCAGCCGAAAACGACTCTGGCGGAAGCGATTGAGCGGGTGGGGACATTCAAGGTGATTGAATTGCCCGACACCGTCAGGGCGTCGCCGTCTTCCTCGATGGGCGAGGTTTTCCAGGCGCCCGTGGGCGACATAGCCGGGAAGGAGAGCTTAAGCGATTGCGCTTCGTTGGTCAGATTGTAAGCGTGAACCACCACGCCTCGGCCATCAATCGCCCGCTTGAGTTGCACTTCGGCCACACCCTCCGGCGAGACGCCCATGAACTGGCCGCTATGTCCGGTTTCAGCGCCGGCCACGCGCACGATCAGCGGCGGGATGGTGGCTTCCATGGCGAAACGGCTGGCAGCGGCGGGGTCGTAGCCCGGCATCGAGGTGAGGCGATAGCGGAAGAGCATCTCCTCGCCCTGGCTGGCCTTGAAGTTCGTGTCCCAATGGTTCTGCAGCGCCCACGAAACGAGCGTGGGATTGCTGGTATCCAACTTCCACGCCCAGCGGCTGGTGGTGATCCCGCCCACCTGCACCAGCGGCGCGTCGACCGGAACCATGACGACCGAAGCATCGGCGTTGCCCACTTCCGCCCAGCGATGGATGCCGTACCAATCACGGCAGCTTCCGGGCAGTTGTTCAACTTCCGGCTCCAGTGGCACTCCGTTCAGGTCGAGATGGAAGGTGGGGTTGTCGAGCGAAGTGGGGAAGGGGATGTACACAGCTTCGGCCAGGGTGCGGTATTCTTTGTCCAGCACGAAGTCGATGTTGAGCGATTTCTGGTGGGCGGGCAGGGTGTAGCGCACCCGGCTGGGGCGGATGCCCGGCCCGCTGAAGAACACCTCGATGGAAACGCCGTGCGGAGCGACCAACGCCTGCATCACCTGTACATTTTCTGCTCCGTGTCGCCGGAAGGGCGTATTCTTGAAGCGGTCGCCGAAGTCTTCGTGATCGTAGTTGAACAGGAACATGGTGGTGCGGTCGGCAGGGCTGTCGATCCACTCGTAGAGGTATTGGCCGAACGACCAGGCCGAATCCGTGTCCACCAACTCCCGACCCAACTCTTTATCAAACCAGCTTGCTAACCCGCCCGTTTGCGGATCGACCTGCACTCGATAGAATTCGTTTTCGATCACGCCTTCACTCACGCCCATGGCCGGGTCCATTTCCACGTCGGCGAAATCGATGATCTCATAACCAAAAGGCGGCAGTTGAGCATCGATCATCATGCCTGCCGCAGCGCCGGTCGCCAGCGGCGAACCCTCGCGATAGTTGTCGACAAGGAACATTTCGAGAACCGCATACGGGGCGGCGCCGCCGATGTCGGGCGGCAGGGGATAGCGGACATGGCGCGTCCAGGCCGAGGGGTTGATCAGCAGGAAGCGATGCGCTCCCGGATCGGCGGAGGGATCGGAAACCACGTATTGACCCCAGCGCCGCCAGTTTTCGCCTTCGGGTATGACGCCGGTCATTTCCTTTGCCAGGGCGCGCCCGCCTTCGGCCAGCAATTCGTGGGTGATGCCGTAGCCGCGATAGGCGTAGCCTGACTTGTGATTGAAAATCGCCCTGGTAAAGGCGGAATGCGGCTGGCGGGTGCTGGCGAATCCGCCCCAGGTGTGTTCGTCGTACAACGAAACGTTGTCAAAAGCCTGCTGGATCAGTCTGTCTTCGATAGCGCCGGTCTGGGTCGAAAGCAGGTCGACAAGAGGCAGCAGTTCTTCGGTCGAGCGATTGAGGCCGGTCTCGTAAGCCGAAGAGGCCGGGCCATCCGCCCACCAATCCGCCCAATCGCCTTCCCATGTGAACAACTGGTCGCCGTATCGCCTGGCCACCATCCGCATGAATTCATCGACGGTGACGATTTCCATGCGTGGCGTGCGTCCGGCGGCATTCCAATCCCGCACAAAGTCGGAGATATTGTCGGTGGGCGGGCCATTGTCCACGCGGGCGCCGTGCGTGACCTGGGCGTAGAGGAAGTCGTAGGGATAATCTTCGCGCGCTTCCAGCTTGGCAAGTTGCGGCGGCAGCAGCTTGTCCACGCGTTCCCAATCGCTGATGCCGTAGCGGAAGATGGCATAAAGATAGTGCGGGCCATTGAAGCTGAGCAGCTTGCCGCCGCCCGGCCCCTTCCACCAAAAGGCGTTGAGGTCGGGTTCAGGCCGTCGCCCTCGATACATGTTGATCGACATGGTAAAAGCTTTGAACCCCGCCGCCGGCAACAAATCCGCCCACAGCCAACTGGCGCCATCCACATCGCATTGCATGGCGGTCTCGATTTGCAGTCCATAATCTCGGCGCAGCCGCATGGCCGGGTAGAGCGAGCGAATCATCCCGGCGGTTGAAAGCAGCGGCGTCCAATGATATGCCATGCCCGCTACAGCCATTTGCCCACGGCGGTGCAGTTCCAGGAATCGATCGACCTGGCTGGACGGCCGTTCCCGCAGATACATCTCGACAAAGGGCGTGACTTCACACGTCCACTTGAAACGCGCTTCGGGCGGATAATCGGCGGTCGCCTCTCCCAACTCAACGGCATCGTCGATAAAGCCCAAAAGCTGGCGAAACACCGTTTCCTGATAATCAGTATAGCCGATGTCGGTGTGAGTATGGTTGATCAGATAGATGGTGTTGATTTTGGTCATGTCCTTTCTCCGTTAGAGCGGTCTGGGAAGGGTTGGCGAGATGCGGGCTTCATTAGTCGGCGATGATGACATCAACCCCATGTTGAGCGAACATCAGTTTATCTGCGACGCCGATACCAGAATCGGTGATAAGGTGATGGACGCGTTCGATCGGCGCTGTTTTGATCAGCGATTCCACACCGATTTTGGTGGAGTCGGCCAGCAGGAACACCTCATGGGCCGAGTCGAGCATGGATTGTTTGACGGTCGCTTCCGCGATATTGGTGTTGGACAGGCCGAATTCCAGATTGACGCCGGTAACAGAAAAGAATGCTTTATCGGCGCGGAGATTGCGAAACGTGAATTCCGCACTGGGGCCGGTGAACGAGCGGCTATCGCGGCGGAGCAGTCCGCCGCTGACGACGACGGCGATGTTGTGCTCCTCTTCCAGTTCACTCACGACCCGCACTGAATTTGTAATGACGGTGATATTGCTGCGTCCCCGCAATGCACGGGCCAGGTAGGCGACCGATTCGCCCGCGCCCAGGATGATGGTATCGCCCGACTCGACATAACGTTCGGCGGTGCGACCAATCGCCCGTTTGTAGTCGTCGATTGCCAGGGCCATGTCCTGGCTGGCATCCACCACTTCCAGAGTGATGCTGCGTGCCCGCGAGCGGGCACGCATGGCGTCAGAGACGTTGCGATACCAGGCATGCGAACTGAAAACCTCGACATAGCCGATGCGTTTGGGAATTGGACGACCCTGGCACTGTGACAACAGGGCATAGCCCGCGCCTGCGGTCGGCATCAGTTCGGGGTGGGTCAGGCACAGTTTCCACTCCCCATCGCCATCCTCTCGCTGGTAGAATTCCTGAAGGTTCTCATTCGTAATGATGGCGAATGGCGTGATGATGCGGTCTGGCAGCGCGCAACCATGGTAGACGCAAACGGCGGCATCGATGCATGCCCGGCCCACAAGTTCGGGGAACATCGCTATGCTGGCCGCCGTCACACTGCCTTCTTCGATAATATTCTTTACCGCATTGCCTTCGAGACCGACCGAAACCATGACGATCTGTTTATCACTTCGCCCGGCGGCGCGCAACGCGTCGAGCGCTCCCAATGCCGATTGATCGTTGACGCCGAATATCACATTGATATCAGGATTGACCGAAAGGGCGTCAGTGGTAATCTGCCGGGCCAACTCACGCACCGCATGCCCATTGACCCGCACAATCTTGACCTGCCGACCCAGAGCGTGCCGTAGTCCCTCGGCAAAGGCTCTGCTACGCGCCTCGGTATTCTCCTGTGGAAACGAAACATCGATCACAGCGATATTCTCGCCAAGCCTGCGTGGTGCGTTCATGCCCACCCAATTCCCGGCTTCAAATCCGCCCCGGTAATTATCAATGGCAACCAGAGTGCGGGCGCCGGGGTGTGATGTGGCTTCGGCGATGACCGGCACGCCGGCACGGCGGCATCTGTCCACCAACAGATGGGTGGTCCTGGTGTTGGAAGGCGTCACAATCAGCGCATCCACCCGATCGCTCAAGGCCATGCGGGCTTCCAGAAATCCCCCGCCATTGGGCCTCACCCCTGCCGTTGTACCACCCTCATTTCGCACAGCGCCCCCGTGGGTTCGCACCAGGCTACCGCTTTCCTCCAGACGACGCAAATCCCGCCGTGCTGTTTCAGGGGAGCAATTGCAGTGACTGCAAATTTCAACGACTGAAATTACGCCGCTATCGTTAAGCCGATGCCGGATGAATGCCTCGCGCTGGCTGGGGATCACAAGCTTCTTTGATGTGACTGAGAGTGACTGATTTTGCGTTCTTTTCAACTTACGATGCCACTATATGGGTTCGATGGACGCCTGTCAAGCAACTTTGTGACCGGGTTTGACCGAATTTGGCTGTTTCGGCAAACTGGCTTTTTCTCTCAAATAGTATGCTGCCGGACAAGACATATGAACCACTGTTGCCGTGGTATGACCGTTAATGACTGGTTTGACATAGATAATGGTATGACCTAGACTTACCGCTCCAATGGGATGGTTATGGGTATCCTGCCGTATCCCATTTGATGTCGCAGTCTGGCTGCGACGAAAACTGAGTACCGTCTGGAAACGTTACCGCTTCTTGAGGATCAGGCAGGCTTCTACAGGTCCGAATTTGGTTGGTTCTATGACTTTGGCGATAACGTAACCTCTCCTGATGTTTGTATAAGGAGGTGTCTCCAATCTGGTAACAAGTCGATCTCTAACGTAAGGCTCATCCAATCCACCCACATTCACATTTTCGAAGGAGAAAACAGTCGATGCGAAAGCTTTTTATTGTTCTTGCAGTTCTGTTGATTGCCATCCTTGTTGCGGCATGCGGCGCCGCGACCCCGGCTCCTGCCCCGACTGCGGCGCCGGCCACGGAAGCCCCCGCAGAGCCAACCGAAGCCCCGGCTGAGCCAGCAGGTGACGGCAGCATCTGGGTATTGTTGCCGGACAGTGCGAGTTCAGCGCGCTGGGAGACGGATGACCGTCGGTTCTTCGAGCAGGCGTTCGAGGCGGCGGGAGTGGAGTACAACATCGTGAACGCTGAAGGCGACGCCCGCACGCAGCAGACGCAGGCGGAGCAGGCGATCACAGCGGGAGCGAAGGTGATATTGTTGGTGAACCTGGATAGCGGTTCAGCGGCGGCGATCATCGCCAACGCTCGTGATGCGGGCGTTAAGGTGGTGGACTACGACCGGTTGACGATTGAAGGACCGGGAGCGGATGTATATGTGAGCTTCGACAACGTGCGCGTCGGAGCGACGATGGGCGAAGTCTTGGAGCCGCTGATCGATGCGCAGGACGATCCGCAAGTAGTGCTGTTGAATGGCGGGCCGACGGACAACAACTCGACGTTGTTCCGGGAGGGCTACGTGAGCATCGCCCAGCCGCACTTTGACGATGGTTCCTGGACTCTGGTGGACGACCAGTGGGTGCCGAACTGGGACAACCAGGAGGCGCTGGTGTTGTTCGAGCAGATTTTGACGGCGAATCCTGACATCACGGCCGTGTTTGCGGCGAACGATGGACTGGGGAACGCAGTGATATCGGCGTTCAAGAATGCGGGCATCAGCCCGGCTGAAGCGGGCATTCCGATCTCAGGCCAGGATGCGACGGTAGGCGGCATGCAGAACGTGCTGGCAGGCGACCAGGCGATGTCAGTGTACAAGCCGATCAAAGCCGAGGCGGAAGCGGCGGCGGCGGTGGCGATTGCGTTGCTGAAGGGTGAGAGCCTGGACAGCATGACCGGCGGCCTGACGCTGAGCAACGGTACGAACGATATCCCGTTCATCGCCCTGACCCCGATTGGCGTGACCAAGGACAACATTGCCGAAACCGTGATCGCCGATGGCTTCCGCACCTGGGAAGAAATCTGCGTCGGCGACTTCGAGCAATACTGCCCGGCCGATCGCTAATCAACACCTTACTAAAGACTTGTGGGGACGTCGTTCGACGTCCCCACAACTTTGGCGCTAACCCGGATTGCACCCTTCATCGAGCGGCAGATTTGTCAGTAACCGCATGACTTATCATTCAATTATGCCAAAAACTGAGACAAATCCCTCGTTCTAGATCGAAGGCGGAAAGTTGAGTTAGCCATTTCTGCTGTCAGCATAAGGAGATCGACATGGCTGAAGCTCCGATATTGGAACTGAGAGGCGTATCCAAGCACTTTGGCGCTGTACAGGCGTTGACCAAAGTGGATTTCGAGGTGCGGGGCGGGGAGGTAATGGCGCTGGTGGGAGACAACGGCGCCGGCAAATCAACATTGATTAAGGGGATTGTCGGTATCTATTCATTAGATGAAGGAGACATCTTTTTCGAGGGCACAAAGGTCGAGATACGTGGGCCCAAAGACGCCGCTAATCTCGGCATCGAAGTTGTGTACCAGGATCTGGCGTTGGCCGACAATCTCGATGTCGTGGCGAACATGTTCCTGGGACGTGAGCGCGTACAACGCTTCCGGGCTTTGGATGAAATCAGCATGGAGCAAAGCGCGCGAGAAACGCTGGAATCATTGTCAGTGACCACGATTCGTTCTGTGCGCCAGCATGTCGCCACCCTCTCCGGCGGCCAGCGCCAGGCGATTGCTGTGGCCAAGGCTGTGATGTGGAACTCGAAGGTTGTCATCCTGGACGAACCGACCGCCGCCCTGGGCGTTGCTCAGACCCGGCAGGTTCTGGATTTGGTGCGGCGTCTGGCCGATAAGGGGTTGGGCGTTGTCGTCATTTCTCATAACTTACATGACATCTTCGAAGTATCTGACCGCATCACTGTTCTGCGACTTGGTCACCGGGTTGCGGTATTCGAAGCAAAGCAAACCACTCAACAACAAGTTGTACATGCGATTACCGCAGGCACATTGGGATTCGTGCCTGGCATGCAGGCAGAGGCAGCATCATGAACGATGACATTGGTACAAAAACTGACCCGGTTGACATCGAACAGGGCGTAGCCGCTATTGCAGGCGTGCGCATGGCCGAGGAAGAAGAGAGCACCCTCGGTGATTATATGCAGGAATGGGTGCAACGCGTCCGTGGCGGCGATATCGGCTCCTTACCAATCATTTTCGGCCTTCTTCTCATCGCTCTCGTTTTTGGTTTCCTACAACCCCTGTTTTTCAGCCCACGTAATTTCGTCAATCTATTGCTGCAGATGTCGCCGCTGACCACCATTGCCATTGGCGTCGTGTTCGTGCTGCTCATCGCCGAAATTGATCTCTCGGTAGGTTTTGTCAGCGGCGTCATCGGCGTGACGGCCGTCCTGCTCTTGCGTGAACCTGCTCCGGCGTTGCCGTGGCCCATCGCCCTGGGCGTAGCTTTGATTTTGGGCGCGCTGATCGGGCTGCTTCACGGGTTCATCATTACCCGCTCCGGCGTCCCCTCCTTTATCGTGACCCTCGCTGCCCTGCTAGCCTGGAGCGGCGTCGTCTTAATCCTCACTACAACGCTTTCCACGGCTGGCACCATCGTCATTCAAGACAACGTCACGATCGGCATTGCCAACGCTTTTCTGCCAGATTGGCTTGGCTGGGGGCTGGCGATTGTGATCGTGGGCGTCTGGGCGTTACTGCAATTAAGCCGACAACGAGCGCTCCGCAATCAGAATCTGCCGACTCCGCCCGATTCCGTGGTATTGCTGAAAATAGTTGGTATCGCCCTGATTGCAGGCTTTGCCGTGTGGTATGCGAATCAGGATCGTGGCGTGCCCGTTGTGGCTGTCATCGTCCTCGTTTTGCTGGTCATCTGGTCATATATCGCTTCGCGCACCCGGTTTGGGCGCTATGTTTATGCAGTGGGCGGCAACCCCGAAGCGGCCCGCCGCGCCGGTATCGACGTCGGCCGCATTCGGGTTCTCGTGTTCATGATCTCCAGCTTTATGGCGGGCGTCGGCGGCATCATTCTCGCCTCCCGGTTGCGCTCGGTCGATACGGCCACCGGCGGCGGCAACCTGTTGCTCAATGTGATCGCTGCAGCGGTCATCGGCGGCACCAGCCTCTTCGGCGGCCAGGGCTTTGTGATGAGCGCCTTGCTCGGTGCACTGGTCATTGCCTCGGTCGAGAATGGCATGGGTTTGCTCGGCCTTCCCTCCGGCATCAAGTTCGTGATCAACGGCCTGGTGTTGCTCGCAGCCGTGCTCATCGATGCCTATGCCCGCCGCCGTCGTGAATCATCCGGCCTATCCTGACTGGCAGGTATTCAACGCCGAACATCGTTTCACATCTGCCCAATGGTTGGCAAGGTCAATCCGCTGTGAATAACAAACCCCACTCGACCACCGCAAAACGCACCATCATCGCCGGGGCCATGACGGTTCTCGTCATGGCCCTTGCCGCCTGTCAGCCGCTCGCCACGTCCGAACGTCAGGCTGGCGTGCAGCCGTCTACACCGATTTCTGCCGCTGCACCGCCGTCTGCCGTATCAACCGACACCGCACCTCTGCCGCCGCCAGCCAGGTTTGTCGATGTCGCTGTCGAGTCGGGCATCGACTTTCGCCAGGGCGCGTTTCGCTGGGGGGCATCCGGCGATGCCGTGGCGATGATGGGCGGCGGCTTGTGTTGGATCGATTATGACCAGGACGGTTGGCTCGATTTGTTCGTGGTCAACTCGTACACCGAGACGGAGTCCGGCCGCTGGGACAAAGAGATGGACGGGAAACCGACGAGTGCACTTTATCGTAATCAGGGCGATGGCAGTTTCGTGGATGTGAGTGTGGATACTGGCGCAGGGCTGGCGTTGCGGGGCAATGGCTGTGTTGCGGCTGACTTCAACAATGATGGCTGGCCCGACCTTTACATCACGACGGCGCGCTTCAGCCAGCTACTGTGGAACAATGCTGGCACGGGCTTTGTGGAAGGCGCCGAGGCTGCTGGCGTCGATGCCTATGGCTGGCACACTGCAGCTTCCGCTGGCGATATGAATGGCGACGACCTGCTTGACCTTTTCGTGGCCGGATACGTCAACCAGAATCGACCGCTGCCCTATTCGGCTATGGGCTTCCCCAACACGCATTATGGCGAGCGCGACAAGCTGTACATCAATCAGGGCATCGACGATTCCGGTTTCGCAACCTTCAGAGAGGTGGGCGAGATTGTCGGTTTGGAGACCGATCAGTTGGAGTACGGTTTGGGGGCGTCGCTCACCGACTTCGATGGCGATTCCGATCTCGACCTCTTCGTCGCCAACGACACCAATCCCAATCGCCTGTACGAAAACATGACCTGGCCGGGCGGCAAAGAGGCCGATCCGGAAGGCATCGGTTTCCGGCTGGCCGAAGTGGGGCAGTTTGCCGAGGTGAATGACCGCAACAGCGGCATGGGCGTGGGCAGCGCCGATTATGATGGCGATGGCCGATTCGACCTGTTTATCACGAACATGGGCCCCCAATTGCACTCCGTCTATCGTCACGATGCCGCTACGCCCATGCTGTTCGATGACGCCAGCGAAAACATGGGTGTGGCCGGAATTGGGGTGGGTTGGACTGGTTGGGGCGTCAGTTTTGCCGACGTCGACCAGGATTCCGATCTCGATCTCGTGGTCGCCAATGGCGGCATCCCCGTGCTCGACCCGCCGAAGGATATTCAGGATATGCAGTTCTTCCTGAACCTCACCGCCCAGGGATTGCCCGGACAGTTTCAGGATATGACCGAGCTGGCTGGCTTCAATCAAATCGAGCCCTTGCTTGGTCGTGGCCTCGCCGCCGCCGATTACGATAACGATGGCGACATCGACTTCGCCGTCAACACCATCGGAGGCCCCCTGACATTGTTCCGCAATGAGACGGCATCTGGCAACTGGCTCAGCATCGAGGCGGGGAATTCGGAGCCGGGCGCACTGGTTTCAATCTCGCTTTCCAATGGACAGACTCATGCCTGTGAAATCCATGCGGGCAGCAGCTACCTTTCCGGTGAAGACAATCGCTGCCATTTCGGGCTGGGCGGAGACGCCACCGTATTGGAGGCGAGGGTGCGATGGCTGGATGGCGCTGAGGCTGTTTTGCATGACCTGGCGGCGAACCAATTTGTCCGCATCGCCAAACCGGTCTCATCGCCCGCCCAAATCGCCGCTTCAGACGAATCAGCCGAAGATTTTCTGTTTCGCGTGAATTTGCGGCGGGGCGGCGCAGAGCCAATGCGAGTTTTGCCTAAAGCATCGCCTGCCGTGCTCAAGTTGGGCGAGGCGCTATTCTGGGATAGAGAGCTGAGCGGCAATCGTGATGTCTCTTGCGCCACTTGTCATCATCCGGCAGCAGCCACGGGGGATGGGCTTTCACTTTCGGTGGGGGTCGGCGGCACAGGGGCCATTTCCGACCGCCAGTTGGGAGAGGACAGAGAATGGGTGCCTCGCAATGCCACCGAGATTTTTAACCGGGGAGTCGCTGGTTGGGAAGCGATCTTCTGGGATGGGCGTGTGGCGCTCGGCCACGACGATGACGATTTCATGTCGCCCGCCGGCGATGGCATCCCCGCCGATATGGACAACGTGATAGCCGTGCAGGCTTTGTTCCCCGTCACATCGCGCACCGAGATGCGGGGCGAGTACGGCGACGTGGACGTGTTCGGTCAGCGCAACGAACTGGCAGGGTTTTCCGAAAACGACTTCCGCCGTATCTGGGAAGCCCTTACCGCCCGGCTGATGGCGATCCCGGAATACCGGCAACTCTTCGCCGATGCCTATCCCGAAACGCCGGAGGGCTGGCATCGCTACTGGCATGGGGCCAATGCCATCGCCGCTTACGAGATGGCCGCCTTCACTTTTGATGATGCGCCCTGGGATCGCTACTTAAACGGTGACGAGACAGCATTGTCGGATGAAGCGTTGCGCGGGGCGAAGCTATTTTATGGCGACGCCGGATGCAGTCGCTGTCACAGTGGCAGCCTGCTCACCGATCAGCTTTTCCACAACATCGGCGTGCCGCAGTTTGGGCCAGGCAAGGATGACGACGCTCCCCACGACTACGGGCGCTGGAACGTCAGTCGCAGCGGCAAAGAGATGTCCGCCTTCCGCACTCCGCCACTGCGCAACGTGACGCTGACCGGCCCCTGGATGCACGACGGCGCCTATGCAGACCTCGAGGAGACGGTCAGACATCATCTCGATCCGGCCAAAGCCCTGGCCGATTATGATAAGACACAGATCGATCCCTTGTTGCAGGATACATTACTCGACAACTACACGATTCTGCGAGACCTGGATTTGATGATGGCCCAGCCGATTGAGCTAAGCGAAAGTGAGATAGCAGACCTGATGGCTTTCCTGGAAGCGCTGACATCGCCCTCGGCCATAGACTTGTGCGACCTGATCCCCGATTCGGTGCCGAGTGGGCTGCCGGTGGATTCAGCGCCGCCCGATGTGTGTACGGGCTGACGTGGCCGTGTAGTTTCGACAGATTACCTGCTGCCATCTGAGACTCGACCGGGGAATGATTAGGGGTTCAAGAGCTGTCGGTTGAGCAGCCTGATATGGTTTGGTGAAGTGCGGGCTGTCGCACGCCGCCAATGAACGTCGGGCGAACAATGTAGTATGCCGTCGGAAGAGCGTAACCTTTCAACCCGGCTTACGTCCTGATCTATACATTCCGTTTCTCTGCTGGGGTACTGGCAGCCCCCATATTTTCGTGAGGTGATACGTGGCATTTTCCCCTACGCGCCGACTCACAATCGCATTGATTATCGTCTTGTTGTTGATGCTCGCAACCGCCAATGCTGTTTCGGCGCATGGCGGCTCGTTGACGACTTATGTGGTCAAACCCGGTGATACGTTGGCAAGCATTGGTCGCCAATTCTGCTCGACCTGGCAGGAAATTTACAGTCTGAACTACATGGTCATCGGCCCCAACCCGAATTACCTCCAGCCGGGCACCGTGTTGAAAGTGCCGAATAATTGCTGGCCGGGCGGGGATCAGCCTGGTTGGCCGCCGCCAGGAAGCTGTAACAACGCGTATGATCATGGCCCCACAGCGCATGCGCAGGGTTCAGTGAGCGGTAATCAATATTGGGTCATCAAGGGCGACACCTGGTACTCCATTTCGAATCGGTTTGGGGTCCCGATTCCCGCGCTGCAAAGCGCCAACGGCATGACGACGCTTTATGCAGGCACGGTGATTGTGATTCCATGCCTGGTGGCTCCACCGATCGAACCCCCGCCGCCGGTCGCTAACCCCGTCGTTGCCATCACCAGCCCGCAGCCGGGAACTGTGCTGCCTGCCACTTTCGTGGTCAGCGGAAATGGCGCAAACCTATTCGAGGGCAATGTGGTTGTGCGAGCGGTCAACCAACAGGGAGCGATTTTGACGGAAGCTGCAACCACGTTGCAAGGACCAAACGTGGGGACTGGCGGGCAGGGAACGTGGTCCGTGCAATTGACCGTCAATGCGCCGGGCGGGACTACGGGTTCTATCCAGGCATTTTCACCTGGCACCTCGGCCTTTAGCAGCGTCTCCGTCAAGTATGGCCAATCCTCTGGCGGCGAAATCACCTACACGCCCGGCCAATGTCAGATTGTAATTGCCACAGGTGCTTCCGCTTACACAGCTCCCGGCGGCTCCGTTTTCGGGACTTTTCAGGCCAATACGCAGGTTGATGCGTTGAAGCGTCAGCCGAGCGGCGGCACGAACTGGTACAATTTCAATTTGCAGGTGAATGGCGCACCGCAATCACTCTGGGTAACGCAGGAAAGCCTCGTGGCCGCAAGCGCAGGTTGCGCCGGGTAGACTACGATTCTTGCGCCAATCATAAGACCTGGCAGAATCCAGATTCCGCCAGGTCTTTTTTGTTGCGCTCGTACGGTCCCTATGCCCAGAACATCTCGCCCGGCGCTTCAAAAACGCTGGCTTCCTTGAGCACAGCCACGCCTTTGGCCAAGCCTTCATCCTGCGACATGATGGCGTCTTCATGCTCGATTGAGATGACATAATCATAGCCAACCAGGCGCAGAGCGCTGACGATATCCTTCCACACCTTGGCATCGTGGCCGTAGCCGATGCTGCGGAAGGTCCACGCCCGCTGCAAGATTTCGCCATAGGGCTTGTTATCGTTGCAGCCGTTCACCGAGATGTTGATGCCATCCACATAAACATCCTTGCCGTGCACGTGGAAGATAGCGTCGCCCAGCCTGCGGATGGCGGCCACCGGATCGACGCCGTTCCACCACAGATGGCTGGGGTCGAAGTTGCAGCCGAGGATGGGACTGACGGCGTTGCGCAGTTTGAGCAGGGTCTCTACGTTGTAGACCAGCATGCCGGGGTGCATCTCGAAAGCGACCTTGATGCCGTGCTCCTCGGCGAATCTGGCTGCACCCTGCCAGTAGGGGATGGTGACTTCGTTCCATTGATAATCCAGCGCTGCCAGGAAATGCGGCGGCCAGGGACAGGTCACCCAGTTCGGGGTTTTGTCGCCGGGCGCTCCGGCGGGCAGCCCGGAAAAGGCATTGACGACCGGGACGCCAAGCAGTTTCGCCAACCGGATCGCCTTCTTGAACGCCTCGTCCGCCTTCCTGGCGTAGCCGGGGTCGGGGTCGACCGGATTGTCATGGCAACTGAGGGCGCTGAGGATGAGTCCCCGGCTGTGGATGGCGTCGAGATAGGAGGCGCGAGCGCTTTCGCTCGCCAACAATTCATCGACCGGGCAATGTGGTTCGCCGGGATAGCCGCCAGCGCCGATCTCGACCGCCGTAACGCCCGCTGCCACCGCCTTGTCCAAAGCCTGTTCGAAACTGAGGTTGCCCCAAAGGGCTGTGAATACGCCGATTCGCATGTTAGGTACTCCTATTTGTTTGACGATTTGTGGGTTTATTGGTGTGACAATTTCTCCACTGCCCGGCGGAACTCCCGGCTGCTTTGCAGGAGGTCGGGGCCGTGAGCGTACAGTCCACCCGCAATCAGAAAGACGCCGTCACGGCCATAGAATTCGTACATTTCGGGCAGGCGTGACAGGTCCATGCCACCGGAAGGGATAGGGAAAATGGTCGGATAGTCGCCCATTGGTCGGGCGGCTCCGGCGACGATGCCTGCGCAATCGTCCTGGCTGAAGGTGAACCTGCCGCCATAATTCACGAAGATGGTGGCGTCAGCCCCAGCCAATCGGGGGAGCTGCCCGAAGATGACCTCATGCGACACGCCCTGGTCGGGATCGAGGACGAACGTTCCTAGCCAGGCCGGGTGACTGAGAATCGGCAGGGCCAGGTCATCATCTGCGGCCAACATGCGGACGGCATCCCAACCTGCCAGGCCCGGAGCGATCATCAGTGCGCTTGCCCCCAGGCTTTTGGCCTCATGCGCCCGCTTGCTAACTTGATCCGCCGGGGCAGTCACATGCGGCGCATAAAGGCAGCGATAGCCGGACTGGCGATTGGCGCGGGCAATGGCCTCGGCGCAGCGCTCGACGCGCTCCCGGAATGGAGCGAAGGGCTGGTCGTTGAACCCATGATCCTCTTTGATGATGTCGATGCCGCCCAGTGCGATCTGATAAGCGAGATCGGCCAGATCGGATGCGCTCAGTCCCACCGGCTTGAGCGCTGTGCAGAGCAATGACCGGTCGTGGACATCCAGCAAATCCCGGATGCCATCCTGACCAAAGCGAGGGCCAGGAAATCGTCTGAGTAAACCGTCGGGCAGATCGAGATGTAGCACCCGAATGCCGGGCTGCATGGCCGTGTTGCCAAAGACCACATTTAACAATTGCGTCAGTTCAAAAGCCGAAGTCTCGACAGCATAACTTATTTCAACCTCGAAGCGACCTGCAGAAACCGCTCGCAAGTCTTCGATCCTGCCCACAACCTCTGCCCGGATGTCGTCATCAGCCAGCAATTCGTCGGGGACCTCCACCGTTTGTTCCAGGCAGATGCCGTGCGCCCTCGCCCTGGCTTCATTTTCATCCCCGGCCACAATCCGGTATCGGACGCCAAATCGCTCCCCGGACAGGTTCAGAGACGTCTTGGGAAAAATCATCGCATCTCATCCACCCGCAGTCTGGGCGCTCACATATCGGGCGGTTTCCTGCATCATTTCCTGGAGGGGCGGATAGGTATCGATATATTGCTTGACATAAAACTGATATGCTTCATGCGTGGCGGGGTCAGGCTCGATGCGGCGGCGCACGTGCACCATCTGACTGGCCGCAGTCTGCACATCAGCGAAGAGATTGGCGGCCACTGCGCCCAGGATGGCTGAACCCAGGGCCGGGCCGTCCGGCACGGTCGTCAGCGTGATGGGCACATGGCTCACATCGGCGTGGATTTGCATCCACAGATCGCTTTGGGTGGGACCGCCCGCCGCCACCATCTCCTCCACCACATAGCCGTTGCGGCGGAAGGTGCGCAGGATGTGCTCGGTGCCGTAGGCGATGCCCTCGATGATCGCTCGGAATAGATGGCCGGTGGTGTGTTTGAGCGAGAGACCTCGAATGATGCCGCGCGCTTCCGGATCGACATAGGGCGTGCGATTGCCCTGCCAATAATCCAGCACGATTAATCCTTCGCTGCCGGGCGGGATGGGATTCGCCAATTCGGCCAGGATGGTATAGATATCGACGCCTCGTTGCGCTGCCAGCGCCGCTTCATTCCCGCAGAAATTGTCCTTGAACCACTTCACCACCGAGCCGGTGGAGACCTGACCGCCCTCGACCGTATACTGTCCGGGCAACACCGCATCGGTGTAAGCGCCGAAAATGCCTTTTGCGTGCAGGGGCTTTGCGCTCTGGCCCAGGTGCAGGTGCGACGAGCCGGTGATGAAGGCCAGCTTTCCCGGCCGGAGGACATCCAACCCCACCATCGCCACAAAGGCGTCCGCTCCGCCTTCGGCCACGGGAATCCCCGGTTGCAAGCCTAGTTCTTCGGCGACTTCGGGTAGCAGGCTGCCCGCCACCTCGCCCATGTCGAGCACCCGCTGCGGGAACTTCGCCAGCAAGTCGCCCAGGCCAATCTGCTCGTAGAAATCGGCAGGCCAGCCTCCCTCCGCCCGGTCGTAATACCAGCGGATGGCGGTGTTGTTGATGCTGGCCGTCCATTCGCCGGTCAGCCGGTGGGTGAGCCAGTCAATGAACTCGCCCACATGGGCCGCCCGGCGATAGATTTCCGGCTGGTTTTCCTTGATCCACAGCGCCTTGCATGGCAGCCACTCGGCGGAGACGTTGCCATAGCCATTGTACTTGAGGGCGGAGTGCCCGCTGGCTGCGATGCGTCGCGCCTGGTCGGCGGCGCGCACATCCATCCAGATAATGGCCGGGCGCAACGGTTGAAAGTTCTCGTCAAGCGCCACCACCGTGCAGCTTGTGCAATCTGCGCCCAACCCCACAATTGCTTCCTTGGGGATACCGCTTTCACTTAGCGCCCGGCGCGTAGCGATGACCAGCGCCTGCCACCACTCATCGGGCGTCTGCTCGGCCCACCCCGGCCGGGGATGGCGCAGCGGGTAGGGCTGGGAGGCGAAAACGGCGGGGACGCCTTCCAGGTCGAAGATGCCGACCCGCACGCTCTCCGTGCCGAAATCGATGCCAAGGACGTAGGGATCGCTCATGTGGTTCGCTCGTAGTCTTGAGACTTACCTATTGTTATTGGGTATTGGATATTTGGCATTAAACTGACGTCAGTTTGAGACCGCTACTTTTGACCAATCGTTGACGATAGACCATTAACGATGGACGATGGCGGAGGCACTGACAAAACGAGTTCAATCGTCTATCGTCCATCGTCGAGGAAAAAACTACAGTTCTCGTTATCCAATACCCAATATCCTGCCCTACTTCTTCACAATGACGCCGGCCTGATTCTCCAGGTGTTTGATGAATGCCGAGGCGTTCTCCTCGCCCCAGCCCTGGTTGACGGCGGCTTTGATCACTTCACGCGTCGCCGCCGAGGCTGGAATGGGGACATTCAGATCCTGGGCGAAGCGGGCGATGAGGTTGGCGTCTTTCAGCATTAACTTGAGTGCGAAGTGCGTGCTGAAATCCCGTTCGATCAGGGCAGCGCCCACGCCGTCGAAAATCGGCGATTTGAAATCGGTGACGTGCAGAACGCCCAGGACATCCACCGGATCCAGCCCGGCCTTGGTCGCCATTGCCATCGCTTCGCCCAACGCCTCCAATTGCGAAGCGACGACCAGATTGCCCACGAGCTTCATCGACGTGCCTTTGGCCGTCTCGCCCATGTAATGCGTGGTTTCGCTCAGCAGTTCCAGGATGGGCAGGACTTCGTCATAGAGCGCACGTTCGCCGCCCACCACGATCCACAAACCGCCATTGGCCGCTTCGTTCTTGCTGCCAAAAACCGGCGCATCCAAAAAGCGCACGCCTTTTTCCGCATAGGCTGCCGCTTCCTTGCGGGTGGTGTCCGGGTGGATGGTCGTCATGTCGACGACAATCTGGCCCGCTTTGACGGCGGAGATAAGGTCGCCATCGCCGAACACCAGGTCTTCCACGGCGGCGTCATCGCTGAGACAGTACATGATCACTTCGGCGTCGGCCACAGCTGCGGCTACCGAATCAGCCTGCGTCGCGCCCTTTTCCACCAGCGGCGCACACCTCTCCGGCGTGCGGTTCCACACCATGACGGCGTGACCTGCCTTGAGTAAATTGCCAACCATGCCTCGGCCCATGATGCCGATGCCAAGATATGCGATTTTTGTAGTCATTTGAAATATCCTTTTTAATGAGAGCCGCCGTCAATCTATTTGGTGGCGGACACGGAATCAAGTCTTCGTGCGCTTTTGTTTGTTGCGCCGCTGTTCGATGATGAAGGTGAGCACCATGACGAGCAGCAGCAGCCCGCCCCAGGCGAACTGGCGGAAGAAAATGGCGGCGCTGGACGGGAACCACTCCAGCATCAGCATATTCAGGCCGGTCGAGAGGAATTGGATGCTGAGCACTGCCAGCACCAACCCCGACACAGTGCCGAACCCGCCCGTGTAGCTGACCCCGCCCAGGATGGCGATCAACACCGTCAGCAAGATGAACGACGCTCCGAAATCGGGCTTGGCCGAGTTGGCTCTGGCCAAGAAGATGACGCCGGCGATGCCTGCAACAATGCCCGCCAGCCAATAGGTACGCATCAAAACGTTCGTGCTGTTGATGCCTGAAAAGACTGCCGCAGTCGGATTGGTTCCCAGCATGTAGACGTTGAAGCCAAAGGTGGTGCGATTCAGGATGATCGAGAAAACGATGGCGATGAGGATGAAGACGATGACGGGGATAGGCACGCCCACGATCTCGCCGTTGCCGATGAACGCCAGTTGTGTGGTGGTAATGGCCGGGCCGCCCGTGAACACAAACGAAAGCCCGGTGTAGATTGCGCCCGTGCCTAGCGTGGCCAGGATCGGCGTAATGCCCACGTAGGCTACCAGCGCGCCGTTGAACAGGCCGCAGATAGAACCGATGATCAGGGCCGCCACGATGGATAGCGGAATGACGAGATAGAGCGACATGCCGTCACCGCCATTTCCTGCCAGGCGCGTGACCACCAGCGCTGCGACGATCGCCGATAGATTTGCTGTGCCCACGATGGACAGATCGATGCCGCCGGTCAGCATCGTGATCATGATGGCGAAGGCCAGGATCCCGAACTCTGGGAATTGCACCGCCATCGACTGCATGTTGCGAATGGTGAGGAACTCGCCGGGCAAGAGCAGGCTGAAAGCGACAAAGATGACGATCGAGATGATAAAGAGCCGCAGTGTGTAAATGTCGAACGGCAGGCGGCTGATCCAGGACTTTTGTGCTGGTTGTTCCATGATGTTTGTTCCTGTTTAAGCGTCTGCCAGGCCGAATGTGCGTTTGCCGGCGCGGCGCTCGCGGATGGCGGGCACGCCGGTGCCGATGAGGATGATCACGCCGATCACGACGCGCTGCCACACGGTAGGCACGCCGATGAGAATCAGGCTGTTATAGGCGACGGTGACCAGCAACACGCCCAGAATGGTGCCGAGCACCGTACCCCGCCCGCCCGTCAGGGTAGCCCCGCCCAAGACCACGGCGGCGATCACGTTCAGTTCCATGCCGACGATGTCCTGCGGATTGGACTGCCGGGCGAGGGAGCCAAAGGTCATGCCGGCGATGCCGGAGATGAGACCCACAAAAGCGTAAATGAAATACTGAATACGCTTGACATTGAAGCCAGCGCGCTCGGCGGCGTCAGGCGAGCCGCCCAGGGCATAGATGCTGCGACCCAGCATTGTGTACTTGAGGAACAGCCACATGCCGACCGCGATGAACACCGTCATGAGGACTGCCGGGTGTAGAATTGCGGATCCTCGTTCCACCGGAATTTCCAGCATGGATGAGCGGGCGAACGCAGTCATGGCGGGCGGGATCACACGGATGATCTGGTTCCCGATGGCGAATAGCAGAAAACCGTGGATCATGCTCAGCGTGCCCAGGGTGACGATCAGGGTCGGCAGCTTGAATTGGGCGATAAAAAAGGCGTTGATCAAACCCAAACCCAAACCGATGATGGCGGCGATGATAAACCCGACGATGATCGGAGCGTCGGGCAAATAGGCCATGTAGAGTTTTGTGGTGGCGTGCAGGGCGAAAATGGCGACGGCGGTGAAGGAGACATCGATCCCGCCCGAAATCAGGACGATGAGCACGCCCATGGCGAAGATGCCGCTGACGATGCTTCCACGCAACAAGGTGAAAAGCGTTTGCAGCGTGAAAAACGTCGGGTTGTTCAGCCCAATGATCAAGCACAGGGCGATAAGTGTGATAGCGACCAGGGACTCGTTTCGGCGGAGGAGTCTGTTCATTCCCTAATCCTCCATCAGCTTGGCGGAGAGTTCGTTTTCATTGGTTTCGTGCGCCCAAATCTGCTCGACAATGCGACCGTGTCGCATCAACAGAATGCGGTTGCATGTTTGCAGGAGTTCGGGGATGTCATCGGAAATCACCAGCAAACCCATCCCTTCGCTCGCCAGTTTTTTCATCATGGCATGGAGTTCATCTTTCGACCCAACATCGACGCCCATCGTGGGGCCGTTCAGGATCATGAGGCGGGGTTTGCTCGCCAACCATTTGGCCAGGACCACGCGCTGCTGATTCCCGCCCGACAGGGTCTTGACCGGCAATTCGGGGTCACTGGTTTTGATGCGCAGCGCGCTCACCCATTCGTTCACCTGCGCATTCACCTGGCGTCGGTCGGTCAGCCCCAACGACCCGCGCAGTTCATCGACGATTCTCACCACCGTATTGCGGGCGATGGTCTGCTCCAGAAATAGCCCTTCCGTCAGACGGTCTTCGGGTACATAGCCAACCCGCTGTTCGATTGCATCCTGCACGGAAGCGATTCGCACCGGCTTATTTTCCATGTAAATGCGACCGTCGGTAATCGGCAACATGCCATAAAGGGCCAGCGCCAATTCAGTGCGGCCAGACCCAAGCAGCCCGGTGACCCCGACGATTTCGCCAGCCCACATGTCGAAGCTGATGTCGAAGAGGACGTCTCTGGCCGAAAGCCCCTCGACCCGCAGTAACGACGGCTGAGACATGTCCGGCGCAAATTCGTACGCGTTTTCGGAGATGGTGTGCCCGGTCATTTCGAATATCAGGCGCGTGTTGTCATATTCAGAACGACCGCCCGAACTAACGATTTTGCCGTTGCGCATGACGATGATCGTCTCCGAGATTTCCAATACTTCGTTCAGCTTGTGGCTGACAAAGAGAAAGGCGATGCCTCGGCGCTCCTGCAAGCCTCGGATTACCTTGAACAGGGTTCGGACTTCGCGCTCGGTGAGGGCGCTGGTCGGTTCATCCATGATGATGAGTTGGGCGTTGCGGCGCAGCGCCTTGGCGATGGCGATGAGTTGCTTGTTTGCCACCGAGACATCCTCCACCAGCGCGTCCAGCGGGATTTTGACATCGATCTGCGCCAGTGCTTCGGAAGCGATCTGTTTGACATTGCGCCAGTTGACCAATCGGCGGCCTTCCGCCAGTTCTTCGTTGAGAGCAATATTCTCGGCGACCGTAAGATTTGGAAAAAGAGAAAAGTCCTGATAAATGACCTGGATTCCCTCACGAATCGCGTCGATCGGATGGATTTGCTCGACTTCCTTGCCCTTGATCTCAACGACGCCCGAATCACGGGTGTAGACCCCGGCGATGATTTTGATCAGTGTGGATTTGCCGCAGCCGTTCTCACCGACGAGACAATGAATCTTGCCATCCTCGATGATCAGGTCGACGCCTTGCAAAGCGCGTACGCCAGCAAAGGATTTTGAAATGCCAGTCAGGCGAAGCAGTGATTCGGTCATACCTTAGCCTTTGTCGAGAGGTTTTTGGATCGTCGCCTTGCTAAGGGATGCTCCTGGGGAGGAAGCATGCCCATCCCCAGGAGCAAAAGGGTTTGTGTTTAGAACATGTAGTCCGGGGCGGTTTCCTTGTCCACGTAAACGGCGGCGTCACCGTACAGGACATTGCCTTCGGCCAACAGGCTGTTGTAACCGTCGATGCCCAGGTCAGTGCCAGCACCGACTGCCTCGCCTCGGATGTGCATCAGGGCAATCTGGTTGCAGGCAGCGCCAGCCACAGCCGGATCCCAGAACCCGACTGCATCCACAGCGCCGGTATCCCACAGGTCGCCGACGATGGAGGGCAGGCTGGTTCCCACCTCAGATACTTCGTCCTGCAGGCCAGCTTCCTCGATGGCGCGGCCAATGCCGACCGGGTCGGTGGAAGCACTGCTCTGGAAGCCTTTGATGTTGGGATAAGCGGCCAGGACTTCTTTGGCCTTCTGATAGGCGATCTCGGCATCGTCGAAGGCTTCGACCTTGTCGCCAACCATGGTCATGTTGGGGTAGGCTTCCAACTGGCGAGCGATACCGCCATCCACCCATTCGTTGTGGGTCTTGGAGCCAAGGCTGCCTACGAACACGGCATATTCGCCCTCTTCGCCCATGAAGGCGGCCAGGCGGTCCATCAGGCCGGCGCCAAAGGCGGTGTTGTCGAAGGCCTCGATGTCGTAGTGCATGTTGACCTGGTTGCTGGCTTCATGAGTGACCACGGTGATGCCAGCGTCCATCGCCTTCTTCAGGACAGGATCGAGCTGGGTCGGGTCCATGGGCACGACGCACAGGGCATCCACACCTTTGGCGATCAGGTCTTCGATGATGGCGATCTGCTGGGCGGCATCGGCTTCGGCAGGGCCGACCAGGGTGGCATTGACGCCATTCTCGTCGCCCCAGGCCAGGACACCTTCTTCCATGCGATTGAACCAGCTAATGCCGGCGATCTTGACAACGGTGACGAATTCCAGCGGTTCCTCGGCGGCGGGTTCTTCGGCAGCCGGGGCCTCCTCAGCGGGAGCAGTTGTCGCCGCGGGCGCAGCCGGAGCCGGGGCAGGTGCAGGGGCTACACACGCTGAGAACAGCATTGCGACAACCGCAAACAGCGTTACGAGCAGAAACAAACGTTTCATGGTACGGATCTCCTTCTTGTGAATTGAACGTTGAGCTGTGAGATAGTTTGGGACGACATCGATAGCATTTGCTTGATTGGCTTCAGGTTCACCTCCTTGATCCGATGGGTTTTCTCTTGCTAGCTCGCTTGGGGTTCGACGATGGCTGTCAGCACGATGACAAATGCGGCGCACCCGGGATCGACCTGACCTTCGGTACGCTCGCCCACCCAACTCGCCCGGCCGATCTTGCTGCGCAACGGCGTGACGCTGTCCCGGCCCTGGGTGGCCGCATCCAACGCTTTCCGCCCCGCCTCTTGCAGCGATGCGCCCTCTGCAATTGCGGTCGAGAATGCTTCGCTGGCCGGGTGAAGAGCATCGACGATGGTCTTGTCGCCAGGCTTGGCCTTGCCCCGTTCTTGCACGCCTGCATCCGCAGCCGCAAATAATTCGGCCACGTCCGCAACGTTCAGGGAAGTCTTGTCTTTGGCGAGCTTACCCATGCGCATCAATGCTGTAGCCGCAAGCGTGCCCATGGTCGAGGGAGCCGCCCGGTTGGCGGCCATGCCTGCGCCCAGAAAAAACTTACCGAGGTCGTCGGTCGGCGTTTCGACCGCATAGCTCTGCAAAGCGGCGGCGATGCGCGACATGGTAATGCCCATATCGCCGTCGCCCATTGCCTGGTCGAGTGAGGTGAGATATTCGGCCTGAGCGGCGAGGACGGCGCAGACTCGCTGAATCGCCGCTGCCACATCCTGACCGTGAATCAATTCTGTCATGGTTGCGCCTCGTCGTGTCGGCTAAATCTGCGTGAAGAACGGCGTGTGCGCGGGATGATCCAACAGTGCGGCCAACTCGTCATCGACTTTCAAAAAGGTGAATGACGCGCCCGCCATCTCCATCGAAGTGGCGAACTCGCCCACGTACGCGCGATAAACGGAGAGGCCGCGCTCGGCGAACATGTCGTGCACCTTGCCATACATGATGTAAAGCTCCTCCGGCGGCGTAGCGCCCAGACCATTAACCATGACGGCCAGACGGTCGCCCGCAGCCGGTTTCAGGTCATCGAGGATGGCGTTGACCATGCGCTCCGAGATGGCGTCGGCGGTTTGCAGCTTCTCGCGCTTCATGCCCGGTTCGCCGTGAATGCCCATGCCGATTTCCATCTCGTCATCGCCGATGGTGAAGGTGGGTTTGCCCGCCAGCGGCACTGTGCAGGGCGAGAGGGCGACGCCCATCGTGCGGGTGTTGGCCAGGGTTTTTTCGGCCACGGCCACGACTTCGTCTAACGAGCCGCCCATGTCGGCCCTGGCCCCGGCGGTCTTGAAAGCGAAAACCATGCCGGCCACACCTCGCCGCCTGCCCGCCTCCTCCGGCGGGGCGGATGCGACATCGTCCTTGACCAGCACCGTGCGCACTTCGATATCATCGAACTCGGCCATTTCGGCGGCCATATCGAAATTCATCACGTCGCCGCCATAGTTGCCATAAATGTAGACCACGCCAGCCCCGCCGCTGATGCGCTGCGTCACCCACAACATTTGCTCGGCGCTAGGTGAGGCGAACACATCGCCCACGGCGCAGCCGTCGAGCATGCCCTTGCCCACATAGCCCAGGAATACGGGCAGATGCCCGGACCCGCCGCCGGTCGCCAGCGCCACCTTGCCAGCCATCGGCGAGTCGGCGCGCACGATGCAATGGACGTCCTGGGTATAGTCTAACTGGTCGGGATGAGCCTTGAGCAGGCCATCCAGCATTTCCGGCACAAAATCGGCCGGCTGATTGAGGATTTTTTTCATACGGATATTCCTTGAGAAAAGCAGATAGCAAATAGCAGGTGGCAGATAGCAGGTAGTGAACGGAAGTGACTGACTACTCCATTACGCCCATCGTTTCTTCCCGGACAATGCCGGTCAGATCATCGATTGAATTGACGGATTTGCGCTCCATCAGCCAGCGCCGCCCGATGTGGATGGCGAGCCGTTCGGCCACCGCCCGTTTTTTCAGGTCTTCGATGCTAGTCAGGTCCCAAACGCTGACGATGCCCATCATCCGCCGCAGGAATTTGACGCCGCCATGCCCGGCAACCTCCTGCAAGAGGTTATGGATGAAGCGCTGACGGTAGGCGGCGAAGGCTTCCTGGCCGTTGGGGAAATCCCAATATTTGGCCGGAACCAGCTCGCCTCGATTGTTGGCCGCCCAGGTCTCGTCGAATTTGCGGGCGAATTGCCGCCAGATGTCGCCGATCATGTCGAGCAGATAGGCCTGATAGCTTTCGCGCTCCGCCCGGTCGGGCGTGTGCCCATAATGCGACAGAAAATTAAGGACGAGATTTTGCAAAACAGCCCCGATGTCGTAGGCCATAGGGCCGAAGAAACCGAATTCGGGGTCGATCACCCGGGTGTCGCGCTCGTTGAGCATAATCGAGCCGGTGTGGAGGTCGGCGTGGATCAGCGCTTCGGCGTGGGTCATGTACGCCAGTTTCATCTCGGCGATGGCCATCTTCAATTCGGCGTCCGAACGCACGGCCTGCACTTCAGCGTCCACCAACGGGTTCCAGTTGTTCTCTGGCGACTCCATGTAGGGATTGGTGTAGACGAAATCCTCCTGCAGTTTGCGCAATTGCTCGTTGACGAATTTCGCTGCCAGCAGTTTTTTCTCCGGCCCGGTCAGGTAGAGGTCGGAAGTGAAGAAAAGGGAATTGACAAGGAAGGTGGAGATATGATCGGCGAAGTGGGGATAGCGATTGCGGGCGACCAGGCCTTTGCGCATGATCTCGTGCTCGGCCAGGTTTTCCATGATCACGATCGACATCTCGTCGTCCCAATCGTAGACCGTAGGGGCGAGGCCGGGCGCCAGTTCGTTGTGTTTGAGCAGGGCTTGCGTCTCGTAGCGCATGCGCTCGCGCGTGAGCGGCCAGGAATCGCCGGCCACGCGCAGATAGGGCAGCGCCTGTTTGAGCACGACCGACTCGGCGGGTGCAGCGTCGTTCTGAACAATGAACACGAGGTTTAGATTGCCATCGCCCACTTCATTGACCGAGAGCGCGTCGAATCCGGCGAACACCTGCTTCATGGAAGGGCGGCTGATGATGTAGTCGATGACGGTGGTTTCGTCGAGAGGTCGATAGGCCATGCGCTGTGTTCCCCTTACCTTTTTTCCGGATAGAGGCCCAGCACGCCCGCTTCTGAGGCGGCGCAAATGCCGCGCTCGGTGATCAGGCCGGTGACAAGGCGGGCGGGCGTGACATCGAAAGCGAAATTGGCGGCGGGGCTGTCCTCGGGCGTGAGCAAGACCTGCTCGATATCCCCGGCTTCGGTCTGACCCCAAATGTATTTCACCTCTTCGCCGCCGCGCTGTTCGAACGGGATTTCCTCGACGCCGTCCCGCTTTTCCCAATCGAAAGTGGAGGAAGGCAGGGCGACGTAAAAGGGGACGCCATTGTCTTTGGCGGCCAGGGCTTTGAGATAGGTGCCGATTTTGTTGGCCACGTCGCCGGTGTACAGGGTGCGGTCGGTGCCGACGATGACGACATCCACCAACCCGTGTTGCATCAGATGCCCGCCCACGTTGTCGGCGATGACGGTGTGCGGCACGCCGTGCTGGCCCAGTTCCCAGGCCGTGAGACGAGCACCCTGGTTGCGAGGACGGGTCTCGTCCACCCACACGTGCACGAGGACGCCCTCATCGTGGGCGGCATAGACCGGGGCCGTGGCCGAGCCGTAATCGACGAAAGCCAGCCATCCGGCGTTGCAATGCGTGAGCACATTCACCGGCTCGCCGCCCTTGCGTTCGCTGATCTCCTTGATAATCGATTTGCCGTGCTCGCCCAACCGGCGGCAGAATTCGGCGTCCTCATCGGCGATTTCTTTGGCGATGTTTTGTGCGACTTGAATTCGCTCTTCGGGATCATCGCCCGCTGCGGACATCGCCGCCAATTGCCGTTTCACCGCCCATTCCAGATTGACCGCTGTGGGCCGGGTGGCGATCAGTTTATCGCCATCCGCACTCACCGCAGCCATGAATGCTTCGGGCGAGGTGCGGGGCGCGTGCAGGGCGGCGATGTACATGCCGTATCCGGCGGTCGCCCCAATCAAGCCCGCTCCGCGCACGTGCATGTCCTTGATCGCCACGGCCACCTCGTCCACGTTCGTCAGGTCTTCGACCACAAAACGGTGGGGAAGATGGCGCTGGTCGATGATCTGCACAACGTTCGGGTCATCGTCCTTCAGCCAGATGGTGCGATAATGTTTGCCGTAGACGTTCATGGGTGGGGAGGTTGGTGAGTTTGATAGTTGGTTGGTTGGGTAGTTGGGTAGTTGGGTAGTTGGGTCAAGGATCGATGCAGTTGATGGAGTGTGACCTACTGATTACTTCATCACTCGCCACTTCAATACATCTTCGGCAGCAGGGCGTCCCAAATCTGTCGTTCGTTTTGCAGTGCGGTCTCGATGTTGTTGAGGGCGACGATCACGTACAGGGCGTCGGCGATGCTCATCTGCGCCAGGCGGGAGGCGATGGCCTCGATACGCGCCTCACGAGCCACGCTAAGCAGGGTGACGTCGGCGTACTTGGTGATGGGTGATTGGGCGTTGCCGGTGATGCAGATGGTGGAGGCGCCGTTGGCCTTGGCCTGCTTCAGGGTGAGCACCGGGTCCATCGACGTGCCAGACTGCGACACGCCGACTACCACGTCACCTTCACCAAGCAGGGCGACTTCCATCAACTGCAAATAGGAATCGGTCTGGGCTTTGCAGTTCAGACCCAGGCGCATAAACATGTTGTACATGCTTTGCACGATGGGCGATGAAGTTCCCACACCGATGATGAGGATGCGTCTCGCTCCGGCCAGAAGGTTGATCGCCCTGGTCAATGACGCTTCATCCAACACCTCCAGCGTGTCGTACATGGCCTGGATATTGGACATGAACACCTTGCGGGCGATGACTGCCGGCGCGTCGCCCTCATCGATGTCGTCGTGGATGACGTGTGTGGGGCTGACTAAATCCCGCGCAATCGACAGCTTGAGGTCGGTATAGCCCTGAAACCCCGTATTCCGGCAAAAACGCAACACCGTCGTATCGCTGACCCCGCATGCCTGCGCCACCTGCGCCATCGAGAGCTGCATCACCTTCTCTGGCTGCTGCATCACCCAATCGGCCACCCGCGCTTCCGATGCCGCCAGGGCAGGATAGCTGCTGCGGATGCGAGTCAGGGCGCTGATAGAGTTTGGGACCGAAACAGCGGGGAATTGCTCCCCATTGTCAGATTGCACGACACACTTCCTTGTAGTGGTACAACGACAATATCAAAAACAATGTGTTACTGCCACATCGTAATGCTGATTTCGGATTGTGTCAAATCTAGCTGGCGCTTTCCCTCTCCGACAACCGCCGTCTATCACCTCGCCAAGAACTTATCCCGTCCTTTTCTTCTTAAACCCCGTCGCTGAGACTTCCTCGCCCTCTTGCGGGAAGTACTTGCCTTCATAAAGATTTACCAGCCAGCGATGCAGTTTGCGCAGCTCGTCGAAAATAGGGTCTGGCAGCGGCGGCTTGTCGGCGGTGGCGATGTTCTCATCCGCATACTCAGGGATGTGCATGCTGACATTCACCACCGTCACGCCCGGATGATGAAGCGCAAACTTGATAGCCAGTTCCGCCAGGGAATCAGCAAATTCGGGAATGAACTGCCGCAAAGCATCCACGCGGCGCATGTACTCGCTCAGCGGCCCGCGATGGAAATAGTCATCACGTAGATCCAATTCGTCAAAAGCGGCGTCTTTTGTGAGGAAGCCAGTCAGCCCGCCTTCGTCCAACACGCAGCGAGCGATTACCGCCACGCCCCGTTCGTGGCACAACGGGATCAGGCTGTCGAAGGCAAGCGGATCGAAGATATTGACGATGGTTTGTACCGAATCGATCAGACCGCTGCGCATGATGGAAATGGCCTGGTCATGGCGGTGGTCGGTGACCGACACGCCGATGTGGCGGATCTTGCCCTGGTGTTTGAGCGTCTGCAATTCCTCCAGCCAGTGACCGTCTTCATACTGGGACCAATACTGGTGCAATTGCAGCAGGTCGATGGTTTCGATGTCCAAACGCCTCAGCGATTCCTCGACGCTGGCTGTGGTGGCGCCCTGGGGATAGGCGATCTCGATGGGGTTGGGGATGCCCCAACCGGCGTTGGTTTTCGACGCGTGCGGTGCTGCTTTGGAGGCGATGAATGGCCGCTCACCTCTCCACCGTTTCAGCGCTTCGCCCAATATTTCTTCCGATTCGCCATAGGTGCGGGCGGTGTCGATGAAATTGACGCCCTTTTCCAGGCTGTTGAGCACAGAGCGGATCAGGTAGTCTCGGTCGAACCGGCCGAAGGCGCAATTCAATCCCATGGCCCCAAAACCGATTCTCGATACCTGTCTGCCCGATCTGGCGAATTCGTTGTATTGCATGGCGGTTACTCGCTGCGTGGTCGGCAAGTTACAAACTTCGGACAAAGTTGATGGACGATGGACGGCAGGCGATAGTGCTAATCCGCCGTCCATCGTCCATCCAGCGATTTAGTTGAGCGTTGACTCCAGCTTCTTGGCGGTTTCGTCGGTTTCGGGCGTCAGCCAATCGACATCCTCATCCTCCTCAAAGCGCTTCATGCCCACTTGCTTGATCGCCGAGTCATCGACCTTGTGCAATGGCGTGTAGTTGGGGTGTTGGCCCTTCTTGTAGGGGTCGTTGCGGGCAGCGTTATAGGCGATCACCATGGCCCAACGTGCGTTATCCGAGCGGTTTTGGTCAGACCGGTGCAACACATTGCCATCAAAGAAAACCACGTCGCCGGGTTCCAGCTCGCAGTAGACCAACTCCAGGCGTTCGAGTGCGGCATCGACGTGCTCCTGGTCGGCCCCAGCCTGGTCTCCGGTCAGGACATGATCAATGCGACCCAGCTTGTGCGAGCCTTTGATCACTTGCAGACAACCATTTTCCTTCGTGGCTTTGTCCACAGCCACCATGGCGCTGGCCATCAGAGGATAGAGACAGCCGAAGTGATACCAGTAGCCATAATCCTGGTGCCAGGCCCAGGCCCCGCCCGTCCTGGGGTCCTTGAGGATCATTTTGGAGTGGTAATGGTAGACTTCGCCGCCCAGCAGCTTTTCCATGGAATCGACGAGGCGACGGCTGCGGGCGAACATGCCGTAAATGTTGTCGCCGGGATGGTTCCATAAGCTCAGACGGACGGTGCCGCCTTCGCCATCTGCACGGCCAAAAGACTTTTGGTCGAGCGCACGGTCGGCCAGAGCAGTTTTATGCAAAAGCTCGATTTCCTCGGCATCGAACATGCCGCGCACGACCACATAGCCGTCGCGTTCGTAATCTTTTACCTGAGCATCGGTTAATACTGCCATTGTGTTGATCTCCTGAATGAATGTGGGGTGGTGAGTGTGTTGTGCATTGCGAACGATAGACGATGGAATCTCGGAAAACACAACATTCGTCTATCGGCTGCCGTCCGTCGTCATTTCATTAAACGCCATTCTCCATCAACTTGTCGTCCAGCCACTTCTTGGCCCGAGGCACATCTTCCAACTCCAAATGTTCGATGATGATGGGCAGGTTGGGCCGGGCTTTGCCAAGGCGCTGGAGATAGAGATCGTAGTTGAGATCGCCAAGGCCAGCGGCGGGTTGTTCGATCTTGCCGACGCCGCGCAGGGAATGGCCCTCGGTGGCGGTTACATCGGCCATCTGCACGCCCATATCCTCTTCCAGCACCCTAATATCCTTGGCGTGGGCGAATACAATGTGGTCGGATAGCGCGTTGAACATGTAATTCAAAGTGCGGTCCATCTGGAAGAAATTGACCTCGTCGATGTAATTCACCGGATCCATCGCCAGGGCCAGGTGCTGCGGATCGTTGATCTCCGAGAACAGGCGCAAGGTTTCCTCCACCGTGCCGATCACGTTGTTGATGTAGGCCTCGATCACGAACACCGCTCCCTCTCTGCGGCACAATTCCACCAGCTCTGCGATGATGTCCCGGCATTCTTCATAGCCTTTCTCGGTCTTGTTCTTCGGGTGGTGAATCCAGTCGCTGTCGGGGTGGTAAGTTCCGGTTTCGCTGGGCACATAGGGCGAGCCCAGATAGGGCCAGTGGCGGATGATGGTTCGCAGCCGATCCAAATTTCGCTCGCGTCGCTCTGGAATGGGATCGGTGAGGTTGGTGTAGCTGGAAATGCAGGAGATGGGCAGGTTGTGCCGCCGGAATGCGTCTCGAATCTTGATGCAGTTCTCTTTGTTGATATTCTCGGTGGACAAATCGATGTCCTTGAATATGAGGTCGAGTTGCACCGTGTTGAAACCCAGGTCTCGGATGGCTTTGGCGGTCTCTTCCAGCGTGTAAGGGAAGTAACCGGTGAAAATGCCTACTTGTAACATGACACCTCCGGGGTGAGAAAAAGGATGAAATTTCGGTACGACGAACATCGACGATGAGACGAATCATCGTCGTCAACCTTTGTCTTATCCTCTCATCGTCAGTGATTTCTACGCATCGCCATTGAACTCCCTGACCGCATCAAACATAGCGACCAGATTCTCCACCGGCGTTTGTGGCAGCAGGTTGTGCACCGAGTTGAAGACATAGCCGCCGCTCTGCGCGAATATCTCGCACATCTCCAGCACCTGCGCCCGCACCTCTTCGGGCGTGCCGTTGGGCAGCGTGTTTTGCGTGTCCACGCCCGCGCCCCAGAACGCCAGGTTGTCGCCGTAGGTTTGTTTGATGTGTTCTGGCTCCATGCCGCGCGCTGTCCATTGCACAGGGTTGAGGATGTCGATGCCGGCGTCGATGAAGCGTGTCATGAAGGGTTCGACGGCGCCGTCGGTATGTTTGAAAATCTTCCAGGTCGTGTTCTCGTGGATCCAACCTGTCACTTTGCGATAATAGGGGGCGAAGAGGGATTCGAAAGTCTCGGCAGAGCAGAAAGTCGAGGTCTGCGTACCGAAATCGTAACCGCACAGGTATAACACATCGATGTCATCGCCGATGACGGCGTGCACCTTGGCGAGGTTTTTCAGCGCCATGTCGGATTGCCGTGTGAAAACCTCGTGCAGGTAGTCCTGGTGGGTGACGGTAGCGATCAGCCAGTCGGTGAGGCTGCGGATACCTTTGGGCTGCCTCAGTGTCGGCCCCTGAATCAGCCCCACATCCACAAAGGGCGTGATCCCGAAATTCGCCACAATACCCCGACCTGTTTGCAGCGCCGCATCCGCCTGCGCCCGAAAATCGGCCAAATCCTCATCGCCAAGTTCCCCGAATTCTTCCAGGTTGTCGGCGGGGTCCAATTCCATGGAATCGATGTCGCCCTGCTGACGGGTGATCAGGTCGAAATAATAGCCGGTCTTGGGCATATGGCCGCTGGCGGGGGCGTTGCGGTCGCCCTGGGGGTGGATAAAGAAATCGCCGTTAGCATCCTCGACGATTTCCAGATGCCCGGATATCAGCACTTCCTGTCCCCACGGCGTGCGCCATTCCCGCCAGTTACCGTTTGGCACGCCAAATAGAGTTCCTTGCGGCCAAATTCCCACCGTATCGATGCCCAAAACCTCCACCAAATCCTCGTCCAGCCAGCCCAACATCTGAAAGGGTTCATGCACCCGGACTGGACGCCGCTCTAAACCATAGTGGTCACGCAATTTGGCCACGCATTCGCAATGGATGCTGGTGACCGGAGCGCTGCCGAAATCCGCCGGCACTTTGTCCGGTTGCTGATGATTGATTGCAGCTCGCAGTCGTTCCCTGCTGTTCATCGGCGCTCCATCAATGAGCCTGATGTTCGTTCGTTTTTGATCCGCATCCGCCGCTGCGGCAGAAGCGCTGGCAGAAATCACTTGCGCTCATTGTCGCGTGCGAACCGTTCTGTTGGAGTTGGATGGCTTCCGCCCAGCCGCCAGTCGCCTGATTGCCCGGTATGGCGTTCAGCATGATTTCCGTGACGGTAGAATTGCCGTTGACCAAAGACCCTACTCCTTCCTCAAACATGGTGATGCTCCTTTGCAGATGTGTGGATAGGAGAAACGATGTAACTATACTACTGCTTCTGTGAGACAAGTTGAATAGACAATTCAGTTTTGTAGATGGATTATTTTGCTCTATGATTGTTCCGTGTTCCGTGAATCTCGGACCGCTTAACCGATGCTAGAAGAAATCACCGTTGCCCAGGATTGGCAGGAATCGGCCAGTTTCAAGATTTTGCGCTTGCCAAACAAGGTGATCGCTCAACTGGAAAGCGAGCAGCCATTGCTGGCGAATTTCTTTGTCACCAACACCGGTTTTTTCACCAAGGTGCGAGGCCATCACACCGTGCGCAAGACTTTCGACGAGAACATCGTCATCTATTGTCTGGATGGGCGGGGTTGGTATGAGGCGGCGGGACAGCGCTGGCAGGTGGGGCGAGGGCAGGCGTTGTTCGTACAACAAGATGTGCCGCATGCCTATGGCTCCGACAGCAGCGATCCCTGGTCGATCCAGTGGGCGCATTTTCGGGGCGCGCAGGCGTCTGAATACCTGCAACTGCTCGGCATCCGGCCGGATAAACCCATCGCGACCATCGGCATCCATACCAGCATCACATTTCTCTTTCAAGAGGCGCTGGAGATGATGCGCTCCGGCTACAGCGTCCACCACCTGGTCAAGACCGCCGCTGTCGTCCAGCAAATCCTCAGCCAGATCGCCCTGCTCGACGCATACACCCCCCCGCCCGGCTCCACCGCCCTAAACGTGGAAGCGGTGATCAACTTCATGCTTGCTAACATTCATCGTCGGTGCAGCCTGGACGATTTTGCCGCCGAAGCCATGCTTTCCCGCTCCTATTTTTCCCGCCAGTTTCGGGAAAAGACTGGCTATGCACCTGTCGATTACTTCATCCGTCTGAAGGTGCAGCGCGCCTGCGAGTTGCTGGAAACGACGCTCATGCCTGTGGGCGAGGTGGCGCTAACATTGGGCTACGACGACCAGTATTACTTCTCGCGCATCTTCAAAAAGATCGTGGGCGCGCATCCCACCGCCTACCGCCGCATGTGCGAGGCGGATCATCCGGGGCGGACGGCGTTGGTGAGGCTAGAGGCTACGCCGGCTTAGCCTGTTCAATACAGCAACGTAGACGGCCGCTCCAACACATCCACGACGTCGGCCAAAAACCGGGCAGCTACGGCCCCATCCAGCACGCGGTGATCCGCCGACAGGGTCAGGCTCATCATCGGGCGGATGGCGAGTTCGTCGCCCGACTCGCCCTGGATCACAACCTGCTTCTTGGCGATGCGGCCCACGGCCAGAATGGCGGCTTGCGGGGCGTTGATGATGGCGGTGAATTGGTCGATTCGGAACATGCCCAGGTTGCTAATGGTGAAGGTGCCGCCGCTCACATCCGCTGGCGTCAGTTGCCCCGCTCGCGCCCGTGCGCTCAGGTCGGCCACCTGCGAGGCGATGGCGGCCAAGCCCAGCCGCTCGGCCTGTTTCATCACCGGTACGATCAGCCCCGCTTCCAGGGCTACGGCCACGCCGATATTGGCATCCGAGTGCAGATGAATCTCCTCGCCCATCAACGACGAATTGACATAAGGGTGACGCTTTAGCGCCCAGGCGCAGACTTTGACCAGCAGGGCTGTGACCGAAACCTTGGGCAGGCCCTCGCGCTCGGCCCGCTCGTTCAGTTCTGCCCGCAAAGCCAGCGCCGCCGACATATCCGCTTCGGCGGTAAAGGTCACGTGCGGCATGGTCTGCCAGCTCTGCGTCATCCGCTGCG
>JAGFJG010000143.1 GCA_024102915.1 Caldilineales bacterium | reverse complement strand
AGAATCGCCCCAACCAGATTCCCCAGGCTTCCGCGATAAAACTGGGAATAATAGCGCCAGGCCGGAGACAGCTTCATTTTGCCTCGCTGGCCGTGCGGGCTGCTAAACGGCGGCGCAGGATGGCCTGATGCAGGATTGCAGCATATTCTTTCTGCGAAACGCTCTCACGCAGGACAGTATTCGAGCCGTGAATGCGACGCCGCAGGACGAGATCGGGAATGGTCTTCATTCTGAGGCCCGCCTCTTGCGCTCGCATATACCAATCGATGAACTCGCCAATACGCTTGTCGGTAATGAACGGACCGACGCGCTCAACTGCCGTGCGTTTAGCCAGAAATCCGCCGGCGTGCATTGCGGCGATTCGCTCGGAAGGACAATGCAACCTCTCTCGATCGGCCTCGCTCAAATCCGGGCTGAAGAAATGCTCCATCTGCCCAAAAACCATGTCAAGCATTGGCTCAGATTCGAGTTCCTTGAGCAATCGCTCAAGCCTCCCTTGCGGCCACAGATCATCGGCGTCCAGAAATGCGACAAAATCGCCCCGTGCATTTTGGAGTCCGGCATTTCGGGCGGCGCCGATACCGCTGTTCTCCTGCTGAAAATACGTCACCTGCTGGCCGAATGATTGCGCCACCCGGCCGGTGTCGTCGGTCGAACCATCGTCGATAATGACTATTTGCAGGGACGCATCATTCTGTTGTAGTACGCTTTCAATGGCTGCGGCCAGATACTCTTCGACATTGTAGGCCGGGATGATGACGCTGATCAACGGGCTGGATTCTGTTTGGGATTTGGAAGCATCATTCATGGCGCATGCTATTTTTGTTTCTCATCGATTGGCGAACAACACTCAAGAGGTCGCGTCGCAATTGTAAATTAGCTGATAGATTTCTATCATGAACACGGCGTTGCAACAAGAGTTCAGGGGCGATTTGCAGGCTGTAACCCTGATCCTTCACGCGAAAAAAGAAATCGACATCAAATGCCAGACCATGTTCCGGAGTCAGTCGGCCAATCTTCTCGAATGCCGGACGCCGGGCAAGCAGTGCGCCCAGGCAATAGGAAGGGCGGGGTTGGTCGAACATGGTGGAGCGAACCCAATCGGGTGGGTTCACCCCGGCCGTCTGGAAGAAGATCGCATGGCATAGCACGAAATCCGGGCTTGCAGCCGATTGCATCAGCTTCATTTGCGTTGCCAGCTTGGCGGGCATCCAGAGATCGTCCTGGTCGAGAAATGCCAGGAATTTCGCAGTCGCCAACTTGACGCCCGTGTTCAGCGCTGCGGTTTGGCCCCGATTCTCCTGAAAATGATAACGTACATCGGCGTGGCGGCGGACGATTTCGGCGGATTCGTCGGTGGAACCGTCATCGATCACGATCACCTCAAGCGGCCAATAAACCT
This sequence comes from Caldilineales bacterium, assembly GCA_024102915.1. Lineage (GTDB taxonomy): Bacteria > Chloroflexota > Anaerolineae > J102 > J102 > JAGFJG01. The sequence continues at coordinate 6,151 of JAGFJG010000143.1, read as the reverse complement.
GGTTCAGGACGCTGGCGATGGTCTCATCCAGGAACCGCTGGCCGTTGAAAACCGGAATGATCACACTGACGAGAGGCTGTCCCATGTCAGGCAATTTCCTGCTCCTGAAATCGATGCAAAATCCGCTGCGCCCAATCATCCCGTGTGAAACGCAACGCCGCCTCGGATTGCAAAAACGCAATCCCGGCCTGACGGTACGCCACAATCTCCTCGAAGGGCATCGTCAGAATGCGCTCAAGCGCCGATTCCGGCTCCAGGTCACGACAGTCGATGTAGCAGTCGGCGGGAATCGTGTCGGCCAGAAAGTCGCCTCCGCCCCAATAAAGCGGTACTGCGCCGGCCATGATCGCTTCCGGCAATTTCTCCGAGATATACCCGTCCGAATCGCTGTTCTCGAAACAGAGGCAAAAAGTATAGGACTCGACGATTTTGAATTTGTCTGCCGCCCAGCCTTTATACGTTGCGAATTCCGTCCAGCCGGGATTGTATTCCGCCGGCGATTTGCCGTAGATGTCGATGTGCGGCACGAAAGCCCGCACAAAACGAATGCGCTGGTTCAGCAATTCCATACCCTCTTGCCTCTCGAAACGATTGAGAATGCAGCAGAGGTTAGAGCGGGACTGGTGGATTTGGCGCTGTAAGTGAGAGACAATGGGAGCAAATGTCCGCTTCACCACCGGGAAGTACATGCGGCGCGGCGGGTCGGGGTCATCGAAACCAAAGATGTATGGTTGTAAGCGCGTATCGCGTAGCCTTTCCTGAGTCTCGACCGTCCGATATGGCCCCAACGCCGGCTCCTTGTTAAAAAACAGCTTCGGGCCGTCGTACGCCAGGAACTCGTCCGTGATGAAACTCTGGGCCAGCAACCGGCGGTGGCCGGATACCTGGCTGGTGTAGCGCAAAGCCCGCATGAAATGCTCGCTGGAAAAGAAATATTGCTCGCCGTCCGGGTCGTTCATCACCCCGGTCTGGCGCATGATGACGCCGTCATTGGCGGCCAATCGATACAGCATCGCCCTGCCGCTGACTATCGTCTGCTTAAGTACGCTCTCGAAGGTGCTCATGCGGCTCGCCCTCGCTTTCGGGTAATGATGAATCGCACTCCCAACCAGACCAGGACGAGCAATACGATGGCGGTGACGAATCCGGTCCCGAACGCAAGCGCAACATGCCGATAACGCAACTCCGGCACGAAAATTTTGATGGCATCGTAAACCAATGTCGTGGGCGTTTGCGGGGGAGTCAGGAACTCAGCCAGCGTTTTCGCTTCCTCGGCAGTCAGGTTGAGATTGGGCATTTGGGCGGAGGGGTTATCGAATTTCGGCTCCAGCAGGCGGTTGGCCAGCCACAGACGGACTTTATCATCACCCTGAGCGGCCATGATCTCCTGTCTGGCTTTGCGAAAGCTGACGAATGGCTCGTCCGTACGGGCGTCCAATTCAGCCACGAGCGCAGCATAGCCCGGCGCATCCAATCGGGCTTTCACGCGAGCGCTCAACTCCGGCTGATTCAACGATGGCCCCGTCGTGGAGACGTGATCACCCCAGGTGTGGCAATGCGTGCATCCGTTGCTTTCGAGCAGGGTGCGCCCGTCAGGGGATTCGTCAATCCAATAGGGATGTGAGGCGGCCGGATTGTATTCGAGCCGAAGAATGGGGCTGCCGTGTTCGGGATCGCCAACAAATGGGGCGAAGTACAGGCCATCGGGACCAACCGCCGCCGCCACCACGCGTTCCCGGTCGCTGGACGTGAGTTCGACCAGGCTGCGATGCACGCCAGCCACGAGTCCACGGCTGAAATCATAAGGCAGGAAAATCAGGCCGGGATGAAGTTCGGCGCCATAGGCAGCCGAACCCATGACAAACCCCGTGCCCAGATCGGCTGGCAGGAATGGTTTCCCGGTCGTGATAGCCGTCATCTGGGTGGGAGAGACGGTGTCGAGGAAGAGATAATCGGCGTTGACGGCGAAACTCTCCTCCGTGCCATCCCACAGGTATTGGCTGCCAGCCTCAGGGCGGACAAAACGATCCCCAACCAGGCCGTTGTCGGCGATATACACCTGATGATCCGCCACAGCCACGCTGAAGGGATTGCGATAACCGCTCGACCACACATAGTTCTCGGCCTTTCGCGGATCGTCATCGATGGCGGAAGGATTATCGGGCAGCGGCTGCCCATCCAGCGTCATCCGCAGCACCTTGCCCGAAATGGAATCCGTCGAGGCGGCTAAATCGGGGTCGAAAGCGTCGCCCACGCCCACATAAAGCACCTGATCATCGACAGCGCATCCACCGATGGCGTGATTGAACGAGGTCGGGTGATCAGCCATCAAATCTGCGATGACCATGTATGATCGAGGAGCGAGGTCGAAAGTCTGCGGCCTGGTCTCGAAGCGGAGGAGATGGTTTCGCAGCACGCCGCCATCATCATATCCCACGAATCCGGCGAAAACATAGCCATGCTCGGCATCGAGGCACAGACCCGATAATCCCAACTCACCCCGGACATCGGGCGGCGGCGCCTGGCGGTAGACCTGGCCTAAATCCTCGGCGAAGGTGTAAACCGAGCGGTCGTTGGTGACGACCTTGATCGTGCCGTAAAGTTCCGCCACGAAAAACAACGGATCGTCCGGGTCAGGTCCCGGCTGGGGCACGAAAGCGATGGCGGTGGGGAAATGAAAGCCTTCGGTATCGATGGCGAGGGCGAACCCATCCGCCACAGCCCAATCTTGCCGCCAATCCTCATCCTGCTGAGCGGCGGCAAATGGCGCAATCGCCGCCAAACCGATTGTCAGTAACAGGGCAAAAAGAAAGGCTTTCACGAGAGGAGTCGCCGGCCGAAGAAGACAATCGCCGCAATCACAGCCGCCACAATCATCCCAAGCATAAACCCGACGCCAAGAAAGATTACAAGGTGACGATAGCGCAGGGTGGGGACAATTTTCTCCAGAAAATCATAAGCGATTATCTCGGCCGTGCGGGGCGGTTGCTGCACCAGATATTCGGCAACGGCGGCAGCTTCAATCGGGCTTAAATTCATATTAGGCATAAGCGCCTGCGGATCGTCGAATCGAGGTTCTTGTAGCCGGTATTGAATCCACAGCTTGACCTGATCCTCGCCGCTGGCTGCCAGCACATCAGATCTTGCCTGCCTGTATTTGACGAACAGCTCATCGTCACTTTTGTCCAAATCAGCAACCAATTGGCGATACTCAGGCGAGTTAAGGCGTTTGCTGATGTCCTCGAGGAGTGTTGCGGTATTGAGCGTCGGCGCAGAAGACGTCTGCCGGGGATCCATGTTATGGCAGGTGAGACAGCCGCGAGAAGCGACGAGTTGCTCACCGCTCAGATTTGGATCGAGCGTATAGCCCAACTCGTTTTCCTGATCCCAGGCCAAGCGAAAAACCGGTGAATCGCCGCTGGCGTTGGGCAACAACGGGGCGAAGTACAGGCCCTCCTCCGTCACAGCCAGCGCCACGACATACTGAAACTGATCCGGCAAGTATGTAATCAGGTAGTCAGGGGCGCCGCTCAGCACTTGGTTCTCTGAGTCAAACGGAATGCGAATGATTGCCGCCTCTTTGCTCGATTCGCCACTTGTACCCACAAAAAATGTGTCACCGAGTTCCGGTGGAAATGCGTGTTGCTCGGCGGGTGCATAGACGAGATGTGTGACGCCAACCGAAGGCGCCAGTATTGCATCAGCCCTGGCCCCGATACTCCAATCACTGCCATCCCACAGGTAATCCTGGCCTGCTTCGATCTGCGTCAATCGATCGATATCGAGTCCGTTATCGGCTACAAACAGGCGCTCGCCCGCAACCGCCATCCCGAACGGGTTTCGCAAACCCGGAGCATAGACATAGCCCTCAGGCTTTTCTGGATTCTGCGTATCGTAGCGGGGATTGCTCTCGTGCGGATTGCCGTCCAGATCGAGCCGCACCACCTTTCCCAACAATTGCGCTGGATTGCGAGCGGCGGAACTGACCAACCCGTCGCCGATGCCGATGAAAAGCGAATCGCCCTGCACCTGGCAATCACCTATCTGGTGATTGGGAAACGCCTGGACGTCAGAAATCGCCCCTGATATCTCCGTGGAAACCGCCGGGACGACGTCGAAGGTGATGGGTTCAGTCTCAAATCGAATCACATGATTCCTGAAGATGCCCTGCGCGTCAGCGGCATGATAGGTAGCGAAGATATAGCCGTTTGCAGGGTCAAGGCAAAGGCTGCCTAAGCCGGAACCGCCCTGCACGTTGAATTCGCCGCCAGTTCGCAGAGGGATGATGTCGGAGGCAAATGTATGCACCGTGCGATCATTTGTCACCACCTTGATATTGCCCTGGATTTCGGCCACAAAATAGGCGGGATCATCTGGCGATGGGCCAGGGTTTGGCACAAACTCGATATCCGAGGGAAAGCTGAAACCGGTCGCATCCGCTTCGAGCACAAATCCTTGCGGGATAGCCCAATCTGCAACTCCGTCGTCAGCGCCCGATTGCGCCAAAATCAGCGACGTCAGCGAAACGAGCGCCAACACTGCAACCAGGATCGCCCATACGATTTGGTCACTGAAGCCAAAACAAACCTTCGCAAATCGGTTGAACTGACGCATTCCAGTTATCTCCGTTCGGACGCCAACTGCCGATACAAGGCGCTGTAATCCTCGATATAACGCTCGATACCGAAACTCGCCTGGGCCAAATTCCTGGCCGCCCGGCTCATCGCTCGAATTCGTTCCGGTTCAGCCAGCAAACTGAGCACCGCCTCGGCGATGGCGAAACTGTTTTCCGATTCGATAATCAGACCGGTCTTGCCATCCTGAACCGCTTCGGGAAGCCCGCCCATCCGGGTAGCGATGACGGCCCGCCCCATCCATGCAGCTTCCAGCACCACGAGCGAGAATGCCTCCTGCCAGCGAGACGGCATGACCACCATCGTCGCCTCACGCATCAACGCCTGCCGCTGATTCTCGTCCACCCAGCCGTTGAATTGGATTGCGTGGTCCACGCCGAGGGCACGGGCCTGCTCTTCAAGTTGCACCCGTTCCGGGCCGTCACCAGCAATGACAAGATATGCGTCAGGTCGTCTTGCCAGGATGGCTGGCATCGCCGCTACCATCACATCAAAACCTTTTTCCCTGACCAACCGCCCGATACAGAGTAATGTTGGTTTATGTAAACTCGGCGCGGAAAAGCCCTCAGATGGAGCGGTCACTCCATTATGAATCACGCTTAATTTCCCCTCAAATTCGGAAATACCGTTCATAGCGGCATCGAGTACCGCCTGAGACACGCCGACAACGTGGTCTGCTTGCCGCAATACCTGACCCAGTGGATTCTCCGGCGAAGTCAGCTTAGAGTGGACAGTTATATGGAGCGTTACCAATAAGGGCGCTTGCCAGGCGGATTGCGTCCGCACCTGATAGAACGCAATCGGCCCTCCCAGATGCATATGGATCAAGTCCGGTTGCAGTTCCCGCTTGAACCTGGCGACCTGGCGCACAACAGTCAACACCTGCAAAGGGTTATCACTTTTGAGGCCGGACTGAAAAGGCAGCCGGTAGATGGGGATGCCCTCGTATTCATCATGGATAGGAAGGCTGGCATCGTGATGCGTTGTCAGCACGAAAGGCTCGAAACCCCTGGCAGCCAGCCTGGGCAAAACCTGTTGCGAAAGCCTCTCGATGCCCCCGATCACTGGCAAGAAAAAGTCAGTCCAATAGAGAAGCTTCATCTCAATCCATTTTCCTCATTCGTCGATAAACGCTGTCATACGCATCGACCATTCTCGTTATACCGAAATCCGCCGCCGCCCTGAGCCGTGCACGCCCACCCATCGCCCCGCACCGATCGGGTTGCCCCAGAAGTTCGCTGATAGCGGCGGCCATTCCCGGAATATCGTCGCGCTCGACCAGCAAACCGGTTTCGCCGTGGAGTACGATTTCGGGTAACCCGCCCACATTGGTTGCAATGACAGGCCGCCCCATTTGCGCCGCCTCCAATGCCACCAACCCGAACGGTTCTTCCCAGCGGGAAGGAGCAAGCACCAGCGTCGATCGGTTGATCAAATCGGGAATCTGTTCCGGGGCCGCCCACCCCAGAAACTCGACCGCATCCGCTATCCCCAGGCTTCGGGCCAGCCCGCGCAGC
>JAGFJG010000135.1 GCA_024102915.1 Caldilineales bacterium | reverse complement strand
GGGATGCCAAGCAGCGCTATTTCACCGAAACCTCCGCTTTTAGCGCATACGATGAGAAGGCGTTGATGCAGGTTACGCTGTACGGCTTGCCGCAGTATCGATTGATCAGCGGCGGCGTGCTCTCGGACGATGATCCTTTCCCCAGCGTCAACATCACCACCACCGCTTCGTTGGACGACGGCGACGTGACGACGCGCAATGTGACGTTCAATCTCACCGGCTCATTCGATGCCTTGGAACCAAACTCGCTGGCCGATGGCGATTATTTCGATATCGATGGCGGCGCCCAGGTGACCGCTGATCAGCCGATGCAGCCGGAGTTTTTCGCCAATGTCACGTCCGCCACCGCGGGACAAATCCATGGCGTGCTGGTGCGCGAAGGACGTTATACCGACGTCGATGCGGTCGATCCACTGGTCTCACAGCCCGTGCATGAATGGGTGCCACGCGAGGATTGGGCGGAACCGCCGCAGGCCAGCGAGGGGTGGTGGCCGCCGCGCCCGGCCAGCGTGCAAAGCCTGAATACGGGCGACGTCAGCGTCGATAGGCTCGTCTCGCAGTTGGGGCAATTCAACGCGGACACCGGCCAGCAACGCCTGTACGACAGCATGGACATCGACCTGCTCTATTCCGAAAGCGAAGATTGGCAGGGGCCAGAGATCAGCCTGGTGACCGAAAGCGTCGATTGGGCGCAGTATCCGGCGCAGGCCAGCATCAAGGTCGAGGCCAGCGATGTGAGCGGGGTGCTGAGCGGTCTAGCCACGTACACGGACGGCGGCGGACAATGGCGCAGCGCTGACCTTGTCTACGACGCCGGGCGCATGAAGTGGACGGTCACAATCCCGGCAACCTCGAACACGATCTATTTCATTCAGATGATCGACAATGCGGGTAACGTCAGCACCGCCGACAACAAGGGCCATTACTACCGTTTGGCCGACAGCATGAGTCAGGTCTATCTGCCCACTTTGCTCAAGCGATAGTGACCACTTCGCCAGCAGGGAAATAGGGACGCGGATGCCGCAGATTGATACGCGAATCGTCGCGGATTCTTTGTTCGATCTCCTGGTTTCAGCGCCAACACGCATTCACAGTATTCGGCCTGAGCAGTCATAAGCGGCAGACGAGCGCCCGGTCAAATAACGATGGCTTCGAGCGGGCTCTGGGGTATAATGCCTCAGCGTCCGTTTTTATCTTCTCCGGAGGCGAACGCCACTCCCCACTTGGCCCCTGCATGAGCAACGACCTCGCACTCGTCTTTTTCATCCTGTTCGTCACGATCGCCCTGTTCGTGAGCGACCGCCTGCGGCTGGACCTGATCGCCATCCTGGTCATCCTAACCCTGATCCTGACCGGCATCCTCACCGTACCGGAGGCTCTGGCCGGGTTTGCCGATTCGACGGTGATCACGATTGCCGCCTTGTTCGTGGTGGGAGCGGGTCTGTTCCGCACGGGTGTGGCCGATGCCATCGGCAATCGCATTTCGGACGTGGCGGGAACCAACGAAGTGCGTTTGCTGGTTGTGATCATGGTCGTCGTCGCCCTGCTATCGGCGGTGCTCAGTTCCACCGGCACTACCGCAATCTTCCTGCCCGTCGTGATCAGCCTGGCCTGGACAGCAAAAGTGCGCTCATCGAAGCTGCTCATGCCGCTGGCCTATGCGTCACTGGTGGGCGGCATGTTGACGCTGATCGGCACGCCGCCCAACATCGTCGTCAGCGATTATCTCGCATCCCAGGGCCTGGAGCCATTTGGCTTCTTTTCATTTACCCCTGTCGGGCTGGTGATGCTGGCGATTACGGTGATCTATATGGTTGTGCTCGGTCGCCGGTTGCTGCCCGTGCGCACCGCACGCGTGGCCTCCACCCAGCCAATCGATGCCTCCGACGCTCCCTCGCTGGGCCAGTTGGCCGACAGCTATGGGTTGAGCCAGCAGGTTTTCCGCCTGCGCGTCCGCCGCAATTCGCCCCTGGTGGGCAAGACTCTGGCGCAGAGTGCGCTCACCACGCGCTACGGCGTGAATGTGCTCGACATCCAATCCTGGCCGCCCGATCGCCGCCAGCCTTCGCCTCCGCGATCGGTTGGGCCGGAAAGCTACATCGATGAGCATGATTTCCTGCGCGTTCAGGGCGATAGCGAGGCGGTGACGCGGATGGCGCGCGAACAATCGCTGGGCATTCGGGATGCCGAGGAGTTGGGCGGGCGATTTCTGGCCGAAGAACAAGGTCTGGTCGAGGTGATCGTCACGCCGCGCTCGCGCCTGGATGGCCGCACATTGAAAGAGGCCGATTTCCGTGAGAAATATGGCGTCACGGTGCTGGCGCTGATGCGGCGCGGCGAGAGGCTGGCGGATGACCTCTCTACGATCACGTTGCGATTTGGCGACACCCTGCTCGTGCAAGGAAGTTGGGAGCAGATCGCATTGCTGGATCGGGAACGTCGGGACATGGTGGTGGTCGGGCAACCGCGCGAATTGATCGAAAGAAGAAAGACAACCGCCAAGGCCCCGCTTGCGATCCTGATTATGCTGGGTATGCTGGTGCTGATGACGACCGGCGTCGTCTCCACAGTGACGGCCTCGCTGATGGCCGCTGCCGCCATGGTGCTGGTTGGGTGCCTGTCCATGGAGGACGCCTATACCAGCATCAGTTGGGAGAGCATCATTCTCATTGCCGGGATGCTGCCGCTGGCCACGGCGCTGGAAAAAACCGGCGGCATCGATTTCATCGCCACGCGCCTGACCTCAGGTTTGGCCGGAGCCGGCCCGCTGGCGGCGATGGCTGTGCTTTTCCTTCTAACTTCGTTGTTCAGCCAGTTCATATCCAACACGGCCACGACCGTGCTCGTGGCTCCCATCGCTTACCAGATGGCGATATCCCTGGGCGTGTCGCCCTATACGTTGTTGATGACCGTTGCCATCGCCGCCTCGACCGCTTTCGCCACCCCGATCGCTTCACCGGTCAACACCCTTGTCTTCAGTCCCGGCGGTTATCGCTTCGCCGACTATAGCCGGGTGGGCGTCCCTCTCCTGGTTTTGATTCTGTTGGCAACTTTGGCGGTTGTGCCAATCATCTTTCCTTTGTAACCAATGGTGCTGGTTCAGAGGCTGAATTGAGCAATAGAAAGTGGAACGAAGCCATTTTCGTCAAGCGACAATTCATCCCCATTAAACCAAGATGTTGAACAGTGCCATGGTATAGCTGACACGGCTCACGAGATAATTCCATGCCCTGTGTCCAACTTTTTTGAAATCACAGACAACAGTCAGCATGGACAAGACAGTTTCAATGATCATACGGTCGTTCCAGTCGCCTCTTGGACAGATTTTGAGGTTTGGCGGCGTCCATCCCTCCTTGACAAAATGAGGGTCGGCCAGAACAAGCAGGGAATCTGCTACAGCGTCAACCAAATGCTGAAATGCGCTACCATCGTACACATTGGCCGTGTCAACATCCCAATC
>JAGFJG010000130.1 GCA_024102915.1 Caldilineales bacterium | reverse complement strand
TCACATCCTGCACGCGGCGGCGCAGCGGCGTGAACAAGGCGGCGATGGCGAGGGTCGAGACCACGATAATGACCGGGTTTTGCTCACCGGTCGCCCGGCCAAACAGCGTTTGCAGCAGTACAATCAGCCCGAAATAGACCAGCGCCAGCAGCGCCGTGAGCACGCCGTATTGCAGCGTCTTGCGGATGATGATGTCGATGTCGTACAGCCGGTAACGCAGGATGGCGACGGCTATGGCGATTGGAATAGCGAAAATGCCGAGAAAGAGGATGATCCCCGATATTTCACTGATGATCCCTTCCTGATTGCTGGTGAGGAAATTTGTGGAATAGATGAGAAAAAACAGGGCAGCGGCGTATAGCAACCACTTCATCTGTTCGCGTTCGATCATCTGGGCGCGTCGATAACGCACAAACAATGAGATCACACTTAGCGCCGCAAACGAAAGCAGCAGGATTCCCCAAGCCACAATGGGGAATTCAAGCGTCAGAAAACCTATCGGATTGGTGATGCGCCAGGAATCGTCTTGAGCGATCCATTCCGTCGAGAAAGTGACAAAGAAGATAAAGAAGAAACACAGCCCCAGACCTAACACGACGACCCAACGCCAACGGGGGGAAGGCGGTTGGCCTGTGGGAAAGAAGAGAGGTATGAACAGAATGGGGAAGATCAACCAGACCCACAACCAGCTCCATACCCAAAGACCTAGCATGAACCAGATTGAGGGGTGTGTAGGCAGTACTGAGAGATTGTTGTAGTAGGAGTCTAGCGGCCACACAAAGGCGAGGCTGCCCATCAGCATCAGTAACCAGCCTACTCTATTGCGCGGCTGGCGCGAGATGATAAGAGCTCCGGTAATGGCGAATGTAATAAAACCAGCCAGCGTGATCACACTTTCTGTTGTCTTGGCGACGGAATAATTGGCTGACTGCACTGTGTGCCAAAAAAAGAATGCGGCCACACCGGTAACAATCGTAGCAAAACACCAGGCCCAGGCAAGGCGCGTGACCCTCTTATTACTCATCGGCGTTCCCCTTTCAGCCACACGCCCACTCGCTCCGGCTGCATCGTCTCCTCCACCACCCGCACCAACTCGGACACGAGATTTTCCAGGTCGGTTTCGTCGCGGGCGTGGCGGGCGAAGTCGGCCAGCACCTGCTGGGCGTCGTATTTCTTGCGATAGAAGCGGCGGTCGATCACATCCTGCACGCGGCGGCGTAACGGCGTGAACAGAGCGGCGATGACCAGGGTCGAGACCACGATGATGATCGGGCTTTGCTCGCCGGTGGCCTGGCCAAACAGCGTTTGCAGGAGCACGATCAGCCCGAAATAGACCAGCGCCAGCATGGCCGTGAGCACGCCATATTGCAGCGTCTTGCGGATGATAATATCGATGTCGTAGAGGCGGTAGCGCAGGATGGCGATAGCGATGGCAATTGGCAGCGCCAGGACAGCAGTTGTAAGCAACAGATTTCCCCAGCTATCACCGCTGGCGTTGGGGTCTGTGAGAAAGAAGGTCAGGCCATAGGCTATGGCGAAGAATGCGGCGGCATAGAGCAGCCATTTGATCTGCTCCCGCTCAACTGTCGCTGCCCGGCGGTAGCGCACGAACAGGGAGGCGATACTGCCCAGGATGATGGTCATCAAACCGATGCCCCAGAAGATCAGAAAGGCGCCATTGAGAAATTCTATGGGAATAAACCCGACCGGGTTCGGCAACTGCCAGGATTCATTAAAAGGGCCGATCACGTTGGTCAGCGAAATGAGGGCGACGAAGAATATCCCGAGGGCTATCGCCAACCAGTTGACCCATCGCCAGCCGGGTGAAGGGGGGCGGCCACGGGGAAAGTGCAGGGGAATCAGAAACACTGCGAAGATCATCGGAACCCAGCCCCAATTATCGGTTGTCGCCAGCAACCACAGGCCGGGCGTCAGCGCAGTCGGACGCGCCGGCGCCACCATAAAAAGAATTGTGTCCGCGGGAAGCACTGCCGTAACCCCCACCAACATCATCAGCCAGCCCACGCGATTGCCCGGCTGCCGGCTGATGATCAAGGCCGCCAGAATGGCGAAAACCGCCGGGATCGCCAGCCCCCAGGCCAGCGCGTCGATCAATGCGCTGAGAGAATCCGGGGGCGTGCGCTGTAGATCGAGAGGCAGCGCAGCCAGGGCCACTCCCACAACCAGTCCGGCCAGCGTCCAGGCAATGCGGGACGCAGTTTTTCTTTTCCTTTGAATCTGAATTTCAGGGGTCTGATTCATGATGATCGCAACATCCAACCAGCCCTGGCGGGCTTCACGACACCTGCCAGGGCATCATTGGCGCATTGTCGCTAAAGCGGCAATATTGTCAATCCGGTTGACGGCTACTCCGTCACGGTCAGTGTGCGCACCATGCCGTGGGCGAAGTGGGGCGAGCCGTCTCCAACCAGGTCAGGCAGGAAGCAGATGACGGTGTATTCACCGGCAGGGATATCCCAGGTGACCCAGGCGGTGTTGCCCACAGCCATGGGCGACCAGAAGGCCACATCCTCGAATGGGGGTGGACCGGATGGGGTGTCAGAACTCTGCGATTCGATCCACGCTATCAAGTCGTCCACCGTTGAGCCCTCGTTCAGTTTGAGGATGCCCATCTCGTGCCATTGACCGCCCTTGTTCTCGATCTGCCAGACATTCTGCCCGGCCTTGATCTCATTGGGCAGGGCGAACTGGAAGTCGACGAGCTGCACGGTAATATCGGCGGTGGGCGCTGCTGCGCCGCTATCCTCGCCGCTGGTGAAGGGCTGGACGACGATCGGCGGCCCGGCGTTCGGGAATGACACCGCTACATAACTGCCTGGAGCCAGATCATAGATGACCTTGTTGTCCACATTGCCGCTGGCCCCGCCGTTCAGCGAAACCAGAGCCAGGGCCGCCAAATCATCCCCACTGGCCAGGGCTTCATTAAGTTGGTCCGTGGTGACGCCCTCATTGAGACGGGCAATGTCGAAAGAGCCTTCGGGACCACTGTTTTGTAAAGTGAAAGCGACGATGCCGGAAGGAACCTCAGCGGGGACGTTGATGCCGTCTGCCGTGATTTCGACATTGATGGTGGGGATTTCGGGCGCTGGCATGGCGGCAGGGGTCGGGGTTTCCAGCACAGGCGGGGCGCAGGCGACCAGGATTAGAAGCAACACTGCCAGGGTCAGCAGGAATGGCAGACGAATGTTCATGCGTTTCATGGGATTCACCTTCAAATGTGTGTGCGTGGATCGAGCCTGAGCGCAGACGGGCGTGATGACTCCCGCCGTTTCGTCGCCCAGGCTATTCGATTGATGATGAATCCATCTTAGCGAGCGACCGTCGCTAAATCGTTACGAAGCGAGATGCGTCGTCAAATGTTTTGCATGGCTCGATCTTCGTGTGGGGTGATGATCAGCGTGGCGTCGAATTCGTCATCGTCAGGTCGCGTCTCGGGGGCGGCGGGCAGGCTGACGCCCAGCGAGAGAATCGCCTGATCCGCGCTCCAAAACAGCCGTTGCGCGCCCAATTCGTCCAGGAAGCCGCTGCGCTGCACCAGTGATTCCGAACGTGCAGGCAGCCCAGACAGCAGCAGGTTCCCCCCGCCCTTGTGCTGACGATGCCAGATTTCTCGCAGCGCTTCCACGCCGGTGGCATCGATCAACGGCACGCCGCGCATCGACAGGATCAGTGTGGCATCCGCTCGATCCTGCGCCTCGATCGATTCCACCAGCTTGCGGGCGGCGGCAAAAAACAGGGGGCCAACCAGGTAATAAACGCTGATAGGATGTGCGGGCAGAATCACTTTCTGGTCGGATTTGGCCAGGCGGGATGCGTCCACCGGCTGGCGGGTGATGTTCAGATCGCTCATCTGCGACATGAAAATCAGCGTGCTGATGCCAAAGCCAATGATGATCGCCTGGGTGAGGTCAAGCATGACCGTGGCGACCAGCGTGACGGTGAAGGCGATCATGGCGTGTTTCAGGCGTTTGCCAAAATAGAAATGGATGGCATGCCATTCATTCATGCGCCAGGCGGTGATGAAAAGCACGCCAGCCAGCGCCGCCATCGGCACCCGCCCGATGATACTGGCAGCCAGCAGCGCCACCAAGGCCAGGGCGATGCCGTGGATGATTGAGGTCATCCGGGTGACGCCGCCGCTCTTGATATTGACGCTGGTACGGGCGATAGCGGCGGTTGCCGGAACGCCGCCGAAAAACGGAATGACCAGATTGCCAACGCCCTGCGCAACTAACTCCACGCTGTTGTGCAGGCGAATGCCGGTCATGTTGCCGGCCACGGCGCCGCACAACAGGCTCTCGATGGCGCCCAGGGCGGCGATGGACATGGCCGGGATCACCAGCGCGTCCAGATCTTGCCAGGGGACAGCGCCCAGGCTGAGCCGATTTTCGAGCAGAATGCTGCGCGGGATAGCGCCGATGGTCGGCACGTCCCAGCCGCCTGCAACCACGACCAGGGTGGCGAGGATAATCCCTACCAGCGAGCCAGGCAGGCGGTGACCCCATTTGAAACGTGGCCAAACGATCATCACGGCCATCACCAATACGGTCACCAGCAAGGCATAGGGATTAGGCGACAGGTCTTGCTGAAAATAGCCGAGCAATTTGGCGGCGGTATTTTCGGCAGGCGGACTCTGGATGCCCAGAGCGTTGTCGATCTGGCCCAGGGCGATGATGACGGCGATACCACTGGTGAACCCGGAGATGACCGGAGCCGGGATCAGAGCCACCACTCGGCCCAGGCGAAAGATGCCGAGCACCAGCAACATGGCGCCCGCCAACAGCCCGGCCAGCCACATGCCCTGCATGCCATAACGCGAGGCCAGCACAATCAAAACAGCGGACATCGCCCCGGTTGGCCCGGAGACCTGGTAGGGTGCGCCGCTCAGAAAACCGATGATCACACCGGCTATCACGGCGGTCACCAGCCCGGCCGCCGCATCGGCCCCAGATGCGACGCCAAACGCCAGCGCCAGCGGCAGGGCGACGGCGGCCACGGTCAGCCCGGCCAGCAGGTCTTTTTGAAAGATTCCAAAGCTATAATTTGAGAATTCACGGCGCAGAAGGGTGCGCCATTCGCCGACGAGATTCATAGACAAGTTGCAGCTCCACTTACAAAATAAATTAGGATGCGGATGACACGGATCAACCAGATTAGCACGGATACGGTGGGTGTGATGACAAGATAATTCGTGCTGATCCGTCACATCCGTGTACCATGCAATCCTGGTTGTATCGATCCATCATTTGAATGGATGGCGGGCCAAATTTGTTGCCCGGAAACGACAAAAGTGAGACCATGACAGTCTCACTTTCTCCGAGTTGATACAGTTTTGGCAGCCAGAAAGATGGAAGTATAGTGTCGCGAGGCTGACTGAGCAAAGTTGCAGCGCATGATCAACGCAACGCAGCGGCGGGCGACAAGAAGTGTGGCTTGAGTTGCATACAAAGACGAAGAGGACGCGTATAGTGACTCCCATACACACTGAGCGCCAGGCGGTTGGTTCCAACGTCTGGCGCGAACATTGAAACGCACGAGGAGATGCATATGAGTCAAGTACGAGTTCTGGTCGGTACGCGCAAAGGCGCGTTTATCCTCACTTCGGACGAACAGCGCAAGAAATGGGATATCAGCGGCCCATATTTCGCCGGTTGGGAGATATTCCACATCAAAGGATCGCCTGCCGATCCAAACAGGCTGTACGCCTCGCAATCGACAAGCTGGTTCGGGCAGATCATCCAGCGCTCGGATGATGGCGGCCAGACCTGGCAGCCGGTGGGCAAGGACTTCGCGTATGAGGGCGATCCCGGCACGCACCAATGGTACGATGGCACGCAACATCCCTGGGAATTCAATCGCGTCTGGCTGCTCGAACCATCCCCAACCGATGCGGATGTAGTTTATGCCGGGGTGGAGGACGCCGCCCTCTTCCGTTCGAGTGACGGCGGCATGACCTGGCAGGAGTTGCCGGCGCTGCGCGACGCTAAGGGTCATCTCTGGCAGCCTGGGGCGGGAGGGCTGTGCCTGCACACCATTCTGCTTGATCCAGGCAACCCCCGCCGCATTTTTGTCGCTATCTCGGCCGCCGGCGTCTTTCGCAGCGATGATGGCGGTGAATCCTGGCGGCCCGTAACTAATGGCCTCCACTCCGATTTCGAATTACCTGACGCCACAGCCGAGGTAGGCCATTGCGTGCACAATATCACTATGCATCCCTCGCGACCGAATGTGCTTTTTATGCAAAAGCATTGGGATGTGATGCGCAGCGACAATGGCGGCGAGTTGTGGCATGAGGTCAGCGGCAATCTGCCCAGCGATTTCGGTTTTCCCATCGCCGTGCACGCGCACGAACCGAATACGATCTATGTTGTGCCGATCAAGAGCGATTCAGAACACTATCCGCCCGATGGCAAATTGCGCGTTTATCGCAGTCGCACGGGCGGCGACGAATGGGAAGCGTTGACCGAGGGGCTGCCGCAAAGTAATTGCTATGTCAATGTGCTACGCAGCGCTATGGCGGTTGACACGCTCGATTCGTGCGGCATCTACTTCGGCACCACCGGCGGGCAGGTCTATGCCTCGGCCGATTCCGGCGACACCTGGATGGCAATCGTGCACGATCTGCCCGCCGTGCTGTCGGTGGAGGTGCAGATTCTGCCATGATCCGTGTTGTGCTGCCGCATCACCTGCGCACGCTGGCGAATTCCGGCAAAGAGGTTGTGGTGGCGGTCGAAGGCCCGGTCACATCCGGATCCATTCTCGACGCGCTGGAGGCAGCCTATCCCGTCCTGCGCGGCACCATCCGAGACAGCCATACGCATAAGCGGCGCTCATTGGTGCGCTTTTTTGCCTGTGGGCAAGACCTCTCGCACGAGCCGTCCGATGCATTGCTGCCGGATGCCGTCGCCACCGGAGCCGAGCCATTCCTGATCGTGGGGGCGATGGCTGGGGGCTGAAGATCGACGGAGAGAAGTGCGACTCATCTGCGAGGTGAGTCGCACTTCGAGTAAACCTATCGCAAAATCATCGGCGCATAGACTTTCGTTCCGCCTGGCGTGCTTTGCCCCGAACGACCGGCATCGACCACCCCGCCGTTGAGGCTGTAGCCCCCGCCGCTTTGCGTGTCTCCCGGCTCCGGTTGGGCAATACTACTAACGAGACTGTAATCCCCGCCCGTCATCTCGCCCCCGCCGCCCTTGATGCTCGCCCAGGTCAACTCGTAGGAGCCGCCCGATTGTGAGAATACGATAGAACTCGCCAGTGACAACACTGCCAGGATGATGATTGCCCGCACTATAATGGTTTTTCTAATCATGGTCGTATCCCCTCTTAGTACAGGTAGAGAATGAAGTCGGCCGGCCCAGCTTCACAGAATGGATTGGTACCACAGCCTGTCACAGCCCGGTTCTCTTCGTAGGAACTCTCGACCAACGCTGTTGTGCCAGAAAGCCGCTTGATATATGCCCAGTGCTGCCAGATATCGCTTCCATATGATTGTACCTGCGTGATGCTGGCAAATCTGCTTGTGACGAGGAATCCGAAATCGACTTGAAATGAACCATAGCCTCCGGCGGTGTCTTTAGCCGATGTGAAGCCACAGGGAACTGAGGAGGACCCGGTGACGCCATTGTAGCAACGCACAATCTGTCCCGCTGCATTGATATACAGCATCGCTTTAGGCAAACCGGCCTTATCTTGGCTCTGCACGGCATTGCCCTCGGCCTTGAGCGCAATTCCGCCGGCCGTGTTCTTACCCCACAGGGCCGCCCCGGTCAGGGGCGCGTCCGACTGGCCATAGACGCCGATATTGGCCGAACTCTCACCCCACACACCTACAGAGCCTGATCTGTTTGCCACACCTTTCACGCCAATGTGATAGGGCGCCGTCGTTGTACCGCGTACGCCATCGTTGCTATCGCTTTCCCCAACCACGCCCGTATGATTGGTGCTTTTGCCGTAGACGCCGATCCAGTCTGTGCTTTCGCCAAAGACGCCGGCGCTGTTAGGCGCTTTACCATAGACGCCATAGCCCTTGCCTGTGTTCACGCCATATACACCGCCATTGAACTGACCCGCACTGACCCCAACCACACCACTGGCCCCTGTGCTCTCGCCCCACACGCCCGCCCACGATTCACTCACACCATAAACACCGCTTTCACTCGTGCTCTTGCCCCACACGCCCTTGCCGCCCTGACTGAGACCGTAGACGCCGGTGTTGTTCACACCTTCGCCCCACACCCCGATGGACCCGGTTGCTGTGCCTTTGCCATGGATAGCATTGCTGTTTGCTGCAGTTTTCTCCACAAAAAACGCATCGCCCGGCGCTGCGCTTTGCATAACCGCCCCCGGTCGCAAACCGACGGCATAGGGCACGGCATTCAGCGACTGGCGGGGGCTGAGCGTGACGTAGCCGCCATCACCGGCGCATTGCACCGCCGTCTGCAGCCAGCGGGCATCGCCCGTGAACTGATTGCCGAAATCGAGTTGCACGCTGAAGGTCCCAGCCCGCACCTGCGTGTTGTTCACGATCTGTGTTGTACCCTTCTGTGCGCCGCCGGTCAACGCATCCCACAGGCTGAACTGGAAGCTGCAATTGACATTGACTGGCTGGTCGCTTTTCCTGAGATTGCCCTGATAAGTAAATGCCGTGCCCACGGCGGCATCAACAGCATCGGGCGAGGCGGCATCCTGAGCGGCAGGCGGTTGCCCGCCCTGACCGAAGACGTTCGAGAGAGGTAAGAGGCTGCCCAGCAGCAGTGCTGCCAGAGCGATGACAAGGGTAGGGATGAGTTGGCGATTGGATTTCATGGGTGTCTCCTGTGTAGAGATATTGGATATCGGGTATTGGATATTGGGTTGTACGTACGCACAGGCAATCACCAATATCCAATACCCAACATCCCGTTTTTTAACGAAGTTGCGACGGCAAGAAAGTATTCAGCAGTTCAAGTTGCCCGCAGACCGGCTCGCTCAGAGGCGAGAGCGCGCCGTTGTTGTGCGCCTGCGCCCGGTAACAGTAGGTCTGGCCGCGCTGGGCCAGCGTGTCGGTGAAAAACGGCAGGGCCGATTCGCCGATCAATTCGTACGACCCGGTCTCCGACTGCGCCCGCAGCAGCCTGTACCCCGCCGGTTGTTCGCCCTCGATCGCCCGCAGGGCCACGTCCAACGCGTCCGGCGTCCACACGCTGGCTTCGACGCTGGCCATGGCTGGGGCCGACGGCAGGCCAAGCACAAGTGTGGCCCGGTCGTTGGCGGCGCTGGCGTTGCCGCCGGTTGTGGTCATTCTGGCGAAGATCGGCTGCTCGCCGCCCGCGGCTGGCAGGGTGAAGAGCAGCGTTTGGGTTTCGTTCAACGCCAGGGGCCCGGCCACCTGTTGCGTCCCGGCCAGTGTGGCTGCTCCCGGCACGCCCTCGTACAGCGTCACCGTGAGATTGACGGCGGGGTCGCGGCCCACATTGCGCACCACGACCGTAATCGTGATAGGGTCGCCCGCGGGCACGACGCTGGCCGACGCCTGCAACGGATCCAGGGCCGGATCAGCCGTGGCGGTAGTGGTCAGTGATTCCACCGGATCGGCGGAGGCGCTGAGGGTGCTGGTCTGCGCCAACATGATCGCCTGTGTGGTGGCAATCGCATCGGTCGCAGCCGCTTGCAAGCCGGTTTGCGCTCGGCCCACTTTCAGGATCATGGCCTGGCGGTTGGCAGGGTTGATGGCGAGGGCGGGCTGCCAGTTCTGGCGGGGTTCGTCAGTCAGATAGAGCGGGGCGGTGAAGGCCGCTCCGGTGGCGCTGCGGGCCAGGCTGATCTGGCCGAGGGCGGCATTGCCGCCGCGCTGCGGATCGAAGCGCCGGAACGCCAGCAGGGTTTCGCCCGCGGCTGTGGCCAACGACGGTTGTTCGGCGAAGACCAGGCCGCCGTTGTTGTCGCGTACCGGCTCGGCCTGCCACTGGTCCCCGACCAGCTTCGCTCCCCACACCGCCCCGTTGGGGCCGAGCAGCGGCACGGTTCCTTCGACGCCGGGCTGGCGTTCGAGAAAAGCCAGATGCAGGCCGTCCGGGCCGGCGCTGAGGGCGGGGGAATCGACGCGGGGCGGCAGCGGTTGCGGGTTGAGCACGACCCAATCGGGCTGCGCACCCTGTTCGCCCGGCTGGGTGTAGGCCCAGGCTATGCGACGGTCATCGGCGGTGGTCAGCTTGCCGTCGCTGTCATTGATCCAGACCAGATGCGGCGTGCCGTCGGCGGCGATGGCCGCGCGCACGTCGGCGTTCATGCCGTTTGCTGGCCCGGCAAGGATTTGCGGCGGGCCAAAAGTCGCGGTGTTGGGATCGAAGATCGAAACAGCGATGCGGCGGTCGCTGAGGGTGGCGAATTGGGCGTCGGCGTCGCGCGTCCAGGCCAGCACCGCCCCGGCGGCACTGCCTGCGGCCGCGGGCATGCCGTCGGGGATGAGGTCGTCGGTCAGGCGCAGGGGCGCACCCCAGTTCCCGTTCTGATACACGGCATAGAAGATTTCCTGGCGGCTGAGATGAGCGTCGAAATCTTCGCCCAGGGCCAGGGCGGTGGCGGCGTCGAAGGGCATCTCGGCCCAGGCTGCCACGGGCAACTGGCCCGGCCCGGCAAACAGAGCGACGGGGTTGACGGCGCTGTGGGCGGGGTCAGAGAGGGCGGTCGGGGGCAGCCAGTTGCCCGATCCATCCTGAAAACGGGCCATGATCTGCACGCGCGGGGCCGCGCCGGGCGCGGCGGTGTTCTCGACATAGAGAGACAAGACCCGGCCATCGCTGCTGGTCGCCAGCGCGGGCGCGGCGAACAGGTCGGGCAGAGGCGGGTAGTCGTCTGCAAGTGCATTGGCGGCGGCGAAGGGGCCGATACAGCCGGGCGAGTACGTGACCAGATTCTTGACCCACGATGGATTCGTATTTGCGCCCGGAATCTTGATCCCCCACAGATATTGCGCCCAGGCGCGGGCGTAAACCCTGAGATTGACGCAGGTCTGGGACACGGAGAGATCGGGCTGAGGCAGGGCGGTGATATCGAGCGGCACTTCCAGTTCGGCCCCGAGGCCGATGGAATAACCCACAGCGGCGATACCGCCGATCACGCCCAGCCCATACCCGACCTCGCCCTGCGCCCCGGCTTTGGCTGTCACCCGCGCCCCCACTTCCGGCACGAAGGGCTTGACCCAGCCGTTCATCGTCACGCCGTAGGTGATGCCGCCGCTGCTGGCGACATGCACCTGCACCAGCCCGAACAGGTCGAGCACAGGCGCATGCACGAAGGGCAGGCCGATGTAATCATGTGTGACCAGATCGAACGTGCCCAGATCGATGCGGACGCGTTTCAGCACATCCCAGGGATTGCTGGTGGCACCGGCGGGAATCTGGACGACTTTGAATTTGTTGTACAGTTCGACATTGAGGGCCTTGACGTATGCCTCGGCCCGCAGCAGGGTGATATCGACGGCGCCGGATTCGTAGACCGCGCCGGCGAATAGCACTCCAGCCCGCAAGCGATTGTCGAAATGACCGAAATAATCAAGGGGTGTGTTCGTCTGCGGCGGCAGGTAGAATTGCACGTCGGTGGTTTTGGGGATGAAGCCGGTGAATTCGTAGCGCTGGCGAAGGGGCTGCCAGAAGGTGCCGCCGTTCAGCGGCTTGATGGCGGAATAGCTTAACGGATCTCGGACCAGGTGCACGGGATACTTCGAGGTGCAATCAGGCTGGCCGTTGACGTAGGGGGTGACGGCGATGTAAGGGTGTTCGTTGCTTTGGCTGGGAGAGAGCAGTCCGACATCCATTTCCGCAATGAAGGGCGCAGTCGTAACCTCCTTGGTCTGTCTGACCTGCCCGTTCACGTCGAGCAGTGAAAATGCTACCTTGGTCACCGGGCTGGAGGTTTGGGGAAATGCCATGAAGCCGACATCGTGATGGACGCCGGCGACATAGACGCCGAAATAGTCACGCTGCGATTTGGCCAGCATCTCCTGGCCGAGTTGCCTGAGCAAGGCCGCATTGTCCTGCGTAATTTCTGCCTGTACGGGTGTCCATTGGGCGACGATACCGCCATCGCTACCATTTCCATTTCCGCCACCTGCCGGCGGGATGTCGTTTACCAGCTTGAGATAGGCGGTGGTGCGGGGAAAGAGCACGCAGCGGATGACCGGATTCAGATCATTGGCCGTGAGATTGGTTTCGGCTTTGCTGCCGGGCAACACCACGATCTTGCCGGGATTGACCGGTTTGGAGGTCTGGCCGGTGACGACGGTGCGATAGACGCCGGGGTCGATCCCGGTCAGATTGAAGCCACCACTGGCGTTGACTGCCGCCGTATAGCGCTGGCGACCCCAGCGGTCGATCAGGTTGATTTGCGCGTTCGCGGCTCCGGCCAGACCGATGATCTGGCCCTGAAACTGGCCCGCGGGCATGGCCTCGACCGTGAAATCGGCGCAAGCCAGTTCGGCGTTGGCCGCGCCCGCTGCCGCCGCGCACAGCCGCGTGGGGCCGAGCGGCTGCCCGGCGGGAATCATCAGTGAGAGGCTGTAGTTGCCCTGAGCATTCACGACCGCTTCACTGGACCCGACCGTCTGACCGTTGTGGACGGACATGATCCTCACCCGACCGAAACCCGCCGCGCCCGTGCCCGATATCGTGACCGTCTGCCCGGCGTAGGCATGGCCGGGATTCACGCTGATGGTTACTTTGACGCCGCCGTTCACCTGCGCCGGATGCAGGGTGGGCACAGGCGTGTCGGGCGGGAGCGGCGGCGTGGTGGGAGTGGATGTGATGGTCGGGGTCAGGGTGGGCGTCCAGGTCGTTGTGAGCGTGGCGCTGGACTGCGCGGTGGGGGTGGGCGTGCGTGTGGGTGTCGGCGATGCCGTTGGGGTACGCGTCGGCGTGCTGGTCGGGGTAGGCGTAGGAGTGGCGTCACAGCCGAGAATGGCGAAAACGTCGGTTGTGGGGTAATCTCCCGCAAGGTTGAACTGGCCGAAGCGTAGATCGGCAGGCGGCACGAAGGCGTAAGCCAGATTCACAAACGCGCCCGTGCCCTTGTACGCCGCTTTCCATTGCCAGCCGCCAGCCTGCCGCGGCTCGGTCACGAACACATCGGCATAGCCGTCTGCGTCGAAGTCGTCCACGTGCACGAGTGCGTATCTGGCGACTTCGGCGGCGGAAATGACCTTGAGTGATTGGAAACCGCCCGCACCGCCGGACGAGTAGACCCACTGCCTGCCTCCATCGCCCAGCGGCAGGGCGGCGAAGATGTCGGACTTGCCGTCGTTGTCGAAGTCGCCGAATTGTAGCGCCGCCGGGTCGCCGAAAGCGTAGGCCAGGTTGACGAAAGCGCCGGAACCGCCCGGCGCGTATTTCCACTGCCAGGCCCCATCCGGGCGCGGCTCGGCCACGAAGATGTCGGCGCGGCCATCGCCGTTGAAGTCGGCCAGGCGCGGCGGGCTGTATTTGGCGGCTTCGGCGGCGCTGATCACCTTGAGGGTCACGAAATTGGCGCCGCCGCCGGAGGAGTAGAGCCATGACTGGCTGTTATCGGCATTGCTATAGATGGCGAAAACATCGGTTTTGCCATCTTTGTTGAAATCGCCAAAGCGCAGGCTGCCGAGGGGCGCGCTGGCGTAGGCCAGGTTCTGCCAGGCGCCATCGCCATCGGGCGAATACTGCCATTGCAGCAAGCCATCCGGACGCGTTTTGACCCGGAAGACGTCGCCATTGCCATTGCCGTCGAAATCCACAAAGCCATTGGCGGCCACGCTCATGGTCGTGACAAAGCCTTCGCCCAGGCGCAGGTCGCTGAGTGGCGTGAGGTCGTTGTCTTTGAGCAGGTTGGCGAAAGAGGCCGCGCCCCCGGCGGAATACACCCACTGGCAGCCGGGCGTGGGCAGGTCGCCGGTCTGGCGGGACGGGGCGGCAAGGATGGCGGAGGTCAGTGCAGACAGCACCAACAAAATCAGTAGAAGATGCCGAAAATAGGCATGGACGAATATAGCGGGATTCCTCATGATGAAGTCATACCATGATAGAACCACGGGAGTCGCACAAGAATGCATTTCTATGCAGAAACTATGCAAGCTACAATAGCAGCATGTCTTCATCGACGAGTTCTCTCAGCTTTGGCCGTTTCCTGCGACAATTGCGGCGGCGTGCGGGCATGACCCAGGCCGATCTGGCGGCTGCCGTCGGTTACAGCGCCTCATTTATCAGCAATCTCGAAAAAGAGGCGCGGCAGCCCGACCTGGAAATCGTTACCCAGCGTTTTGTTCCGGCCCTGGCCTTGCAAGATGAGCCTCGGCTGGCCGCCCGGTTGATCGAACTGGCGATGCTGGCCCGTGGGATGCACCCGCCTATGGCGCGTTCGATGACGTGTAAAACACAATGGGTCGAAGTTGAAGATCGGCAAAACTTGGCTGGTCACATTCCTGTGACGCCAACGCCTTTGATCGGTCGGGACAGCGACGTCGATTGGGTTTGCAAACGCATGCTGGGGCATCACGGACGCTTGATAACCCTGCTTGGCCCGCCCGGTGTCGGCAAAACCCGCCTGGCACTACAAACAGCGCACCTGCTGCAAGCTATCTATGCCGACGGCGCTCGCTTCGTCGCCCTGGATACCGTCGAAGACCCCGATCTTGTCCCGCTCACCATCGCCGCCGAATTGGGGCTGGATGATGTCGGAGCGAAGGATCCGCAGCAACAGATCATCGCTCATTTACGTCGCAAAGAAATGCTGCTTGTGCTGGACAATTTCGAGCAGATCCTGCCGGCCGCATCTTCCGTGGCCGAATTGCTGGCAGCCTGCCCCGGCCTACGTATCATCGTCACCAGCCGCGAACGCCTGCACCTGCGCGCGGAGCAACGCTATCACGTCACGCCTCTGCCCGTTGCCGATGCCGCCGCACTCTTCATTCAAATCGCTACGGCCATCGACCCCGATTTTGAGTTGGCCGGGACCCACACGCCTCTCCTGCAGGAACTCTGTCTCGAACTGGATTGTCTGCCCCTGGCATTGGAACTGGCCGCCGCCCACATCGAGCATCTCGACCTGCGTACTTTACTGGAACGATTGCGGACGCAACGGCTGGATGTGCTGGCGGGCGGGCCGGGCGATCTGCCTTCGCGCCAGCAAGCGCTACGTACGGCGATAGCCTATAGCTATGACCGCCTGGAAGCGTCCGAGCAGTCGCTATTCCGGCGGTTGGGCGTGTTCGCGGGCGGTTTCGATCAGCTGGCGATCAGGACGTTAGGCGGTGATGACGCCGATCTCATTTCTCTCATCCACAAACATCTGGCGTTGCGCCAGAGCGACGTCACAACGCCCCGATACCAGATTCTGGAAACATTGCGCGTCTTCGCTCTGGAACGATTGACGGAAAATGGCGAGCTCGCCCGGTCTCGCCACCAACACAGCGCTTATTTTCTGGCGCGGGTCGAGCAAGCTCAGCCCGCTCTCTATGGCCCGGAGCAGACGATCTGGTTCCACAGGCTTGCCGAGGAAAACAATAACCTGCGCGCCGCCATTCAATACGCTCTCGACAGCGAAGACTTGCCCACGGCAGCGCGCATGTGCATTGCCCTACGTCATTTCTGGACGATGCAGAGCCGGTTGGAGGAGGGCCGTGTGTGGCTGGACCGCATCCTGGAAAACCCAGGGTTCAGTCAACTTTCGCTAGTTCTGCAGGTAGGGCTGTTCAACAGTCGCGGCACGATCGCCTATTACCAGCAGGATTACGCTGAGGCGCAAATCAGATTTCAAGCGGCTTTGCGCATCGCCCAGACGATTGATGACCATTGGGGCATGGCCTTCGCCCTCGACGGTCTCGGCGCCGAGGCGGTGAGTCGCGCGGCATTTAGCGAAGCCGATCAATTCTCCGAACACAGTCTTGCCATTTCGCAAGAGCACGGTTTCGATTGGTTGTGCGCCATCACCACTATCAACCTGGGCGAGATTGCCCGCATGCAGGGCGACGAGGCAACCGCCACAGCCCATTACGAAGAGAGCCTGGCCGTGTTGCGCAGCGTGGGCGACAGCACATTTATAGCCGTGACCCTGGTCAATCTGGCGCAGTTGGCGATCAGTGCGGGGAGATGGCAGCGCGCTAGCGAACTTGCCGGTGAGAGTTTGCAGCTTGGCATGCGGGCTGAACAACCCCGGATCATCGCTGCCAGCCTGGATAGACTGGCGGCTGTGGCGGTGCACAAAGAAGAACCGCGACTTGCAGGCGTGTTATTCGGTGCAGCCCAGCGCTTGCGCAGTGACCGCGGCATCCAGATTCAACCTGCCGATCAACGAGACTATAGCCAGCTCGACGATTTGGCGAGTGGCGGGGACGGGACCGCCGGGTTCATCGAGGGTTTTCAAGAGGGGCGTCGTCGGAGTCTGAGCGATTCCGTCGCAATAGCGCTGGGCGACTCATTATTTAACTGATCATTGCCTTCTGATTACTGACGGACTGCGCAAAAGCCTGCTCACGAGGTCGATTGCATGATTCTTCAGGTTCTGCTAGGCTCTTGGCCCTGCCTGTAATAGGGTCCATCATCTTTGGCTTTCGCCAGCCAGAGAAGGAAGGCGACCTCGCGAAACCGAAGACGCACAAGGGTCTGGTCCAAAAGGGCCATATCATTACCACGATGATTCCTGAGATCATTCGTGTGGGTCTTCCGTACAGGTTTGCCTTTGGGCGGCGCGTCGGTCGCTATCCGAACAAGTCGACATCGGTGTCAATGAGATCATGCGATCGATTGTCCAGGTAGGAATCTTGAGCCGTTGGTGCGAAAACCCGGCATAAAGGTCAATCATCTCTGCCTGCGTGCCTGCAAAGCGCAATTCGGCTCGTCTACGAAATGGCGCGGCATTCCACAGGAGAGAAAAATGCGCACGCAACGAACGACCACCATCGCCACAATTCTGGCTATCGGCGTGGCGATAGTCCTGCTCAGCGTTATCGCCGGGCTTAGCCTGGCTTCATCGCCGCAGGCAAGGCCGATGCCACAGGCATCTGTCACTCTCATCCACCCTGGCGCTCTGTTTATGCCCTTGCAGGGGCGGAGTTTCAAACTGCCTTCGCTCACGACCGATTTCGGTGATGCGCCGGACAGTTCATCGCCGAATCCGCCGACGATGTTCGCTTACCCCGGCACATTTGGGCTTTTTCCCACCAGTTATGTGACTGGGCCTTCCATTCACAATGGGCCAAGACATGACAATAAGACATCGCAGGGCCAGAAAATCCTTCTGTTCTTCCTGGGCAAGGGCATCAGCGGAGAAGAGCATGCCGAGAAGGGAGCCGACCTTGATGGCGAGAATAACATTCAGCCCGCCGCCAATATCGCCGACCGGGACAAGTATGACGACGGCGTCGTCGGCACTCCTGATTTCCAGCATTGCGAACCCACCGAACTCGAATTGGTCGTCAATGTACAACCGGAAGCGGCGGACTTCCCATTTTTGGAGAGCGTTTTCCTCAACATCTGGTTCGACTGGGATCGCAGCGGCCAATGGGGTGATGATGAAGGCAGGCTGCGCTGCGCCGAGGATGGTCCCGTCATTGACGAGTGGTTCGTGCAAAACTCGCGCATTCCTGGAATTAATCTCGACCGGGGCGGCGTTTTCATCGTCAAAGCGCCAAATGTCATCCCTTATATGAATACAGAAGAAAAATGCCTGTGGTATCGAATCACGGTGAGCGAAGCGCCAGGTGCGCTTCGCAACGGCAGCGGCAAAGAGGGAGGATGGGGCGCTGGCGAGACCGAAGACTATAAATGGTGCCCGCAGGCAGCCACGCCGACGCCATCGCCAACACTGACCATTACGCCAACCCCCACTGCTACGCCGACGGCCACTCCGACAGCGACGGCCACCCCCAGCCCCACGCCTTCGACCACACCGACCGCCACCTTGACCCCATCGCCGACCCCCACGGCGACGCCAACCACTTCACCCTTCACCGCAGGCGTAAATTCGGTCTTTCGGGTGAGATCCGCCCCGATTCCGCCCAACGCCGTCAGCATCGAAATCGATGTTGCCGTCGAAGAGGATGGACTGGCATTGGATGACAAAATATACGACCTCGAGATTTTATTCGATCAAGCCGTCGTCTGGGACAAAAACTGGACTTTGCTAGGCGGCGGATCGACCTTAAGCGGCTGGAATGCTGAACCGATATTGGATGGTCAGGGTCTGCTGATTGGGATTGCCTATTTCACAGACACAAATCCTTTGTCGCTCTGCCAGATAGCGTCCTTTGCAATCCTGATAGACCCGTTATCCGGCGAGGGCGATCCGTTCGAACAACTGATAGGTATTGTCATCGAGTTGACGGACGTCAATCACGAAACGATAGGCAAGATACTCAGTCTGCCGGAAGGAAGCGTCGGCCCCATTGGCTGCCCAAATAACTAATGGATTAGCGCTTGTCGTCTCGCAAAATGCCCATGATCACGAGATCATCATAGCTGCCATCGCTCCACACATGCTTGCGAAGGCGTCCCTCTTCCACGAAGCCGCAGGCCAGATAAGCGCGGAAGGCGCGTTGGTTGCGGGCATGCACCTCCAGCCAGATGCGGCGCAAGTTGTGGTGGCGAAAGCCGTAATCGACCAGCAGTTGCACAGCCTCCCGGCCATACCCCTGGCCCCAATAATCCTTGTCGCCGATGGTGATGCCCAGCTCGGCCCGGCGGGCGACGACGTCGAGATTGAATAGAGCGCACTGACCGATGAACAGGCCGTCCGCCTCGATGGCGAAAGATGTGCCGTCGCGCCCGCCGCCCGTGCTGCCGTTGAATTCAGCTTCGAGTCGGGTCAGGGATTGCGGCATGGGCGGGTCGCCGCCGCCCGCCAGTTCCACTTCGATGTCGTTGTTGAAAGCATTCAGTCGGGGCAGGTCATCGGGACTGATTGCCCGCAGCGTGACTCGTGGGCCGTAAAGCATGGGATTCTCCTATCAACTTGGAACTTGGAACTTGGAACTTTGAACTGAACCTACCAGCGCCACCCTAGCAGGTTCCAGAAATTCAGCCAGGGAATAAAGAGCAGAGCGACGACCGAGAAGATGCTGAACAAAAGGCGAACGGCGGACGAGAACAGATGTCTGCGCCAGAGCTGGATGCTGACGACGGCCAGGACCAGGGCCAGCAGCCCGGTGATGAAGGGAATGGCAAGCAGCGCCGCCAGGTGCAGCGGCAGGCTGACCGTGAAATCATAATCGACGAAGCTGAGGTACGTGAACAGCACGACCAGAAAGATGAGATTGAGCGCGGATACAATGGTCAGGAGAATGAGCGCCCGCCGCGCCCGCCCGTCCGAAACGCCTGGCCTGCCCTGCCACCGTCGCAACAGCGCCGAGACCGGCCAGGCCAGCGCACCGATCAAAAAGATGAGCATGAACCCGAACAACACCAACCGATGGCGGCTGTCTACGTCGTACCAGGGCACTTTCTCGGCCGCATACGTGCCCACCGCGTAGTGCGTCACCCGGCCGTCGTCGTCCGTGACGAACACGTAATCCGACCCGTTTTCCTCATCCCGATAATGCATTGGCCCCACCGGCTGCAAACGGATGGGTTCAGCATCAGGGTTATAAATGACCTGGAGACGACCATCGTCAGTGGCTTGCACCTGAGGATAGGGGTCCCAGCCCAGCCGCACAGCCTTGGCGATGGTGGCACGGCCATAGTAGGGCACGCGATAGATGCCGGTAATAGCTGCGATTTCGTCGGTCGAAATGGCGACAGAATCAGCGGACTGCTCTGCCTTGGGAAAATAGCGATCATCAAAGGCGTTTGTGACTTGCCATATCAAGTCAAAGTCATCGTCGAGATTTTGGGCGATGAAATAACCCAGGTTTTCCTCCGGATAGAGGACGATGCGACTGAGCACGCCGTTGCCGCCGCCGTCCTTCCATACCATTTTGCTCTGTGCGATGGGTTGTTGGTCGAAGCCATAACCGAAGCCGGTTGTGTCCGGGCTGGCGCTGAAGCGTGTGCCGAGCATCGTCCGCACCGATTCCGGCTGTAAGATTTGGGCGCCGCCCAGCTTTCCGCCATTGAGCAGGGCGATCAGGAGATTCGCTATGTCAGGGGCGCTGCTGGTGAGGGAACGGGAAGGCGGGTTATGGAAGAAGGGCGGGGGCGCAGGCTGGTGATTTTCGCCATCGAATTCGTACGATGTGACCAGCCGGTCGGCCACGGGCGAAGGCTGGCTGAAGCTGCTGCTGGTCATGTCCAAAGGCGACAGAATGTGCTCATCGATATAGGCTTCGAAAGGTTGGCCGCTGATATCCTGCACAATCAAGCCCAACACATCGAAAGCGGCGTTGCTGTAGATTGGAATCTGGCCGGGCGCGCGTACTTGCGCGGGCGGATTCTGCTGCAAGAAACCGGCGAGCGGCAGCATGTCGGCGGCGCTGCGCGTCTCGTCGCCGATATCGTCCAGGTCATAGTCCAGGCCGGCGGTGTGGGTGAGGAGATTGTCGGCGGTGACGACGCCCTTGCTTTCGTCGAGTTGGATGCTTTGCAGGTAATCGTTGACATCGGCGTGCAGGTCGAGGCTGCCCTGTTCGGCCAGTCGCATGATGGCCAGCGCCGTTACCGGCTTGGAGATCGACATCACCCGCCATACATCGTTTTCCGGGTCGATGGCCCTGCCCGACTCGATATCGGCCAGGCCATAGCCCTCGCTGTACAACACCTCGCCATCACGCACCAAAACGAAGACGACGCCGGGGACTTGGTTTTGCGCCATCGTCTCTTCGATCAGCAGGTTTAGCCAGTCTGCCAGCTCGACCGGGTCGGTTGGCCCTGCCTGGAAGCGCGCCGGGTTGGCCCAGGCCGTATCGACCCCGCGCGTGATCATCGGAAGCAGCGTGATGAAGAATGCGAAAACGAATCTTTGTCTTTGGTTCATGAACGAACGCCTCGACTTACGTGCGGCACTATGCTCTACTTTAGCGCCCAACCGTCTCCAAACCGTTACGGGCAGCGTTATCGCCGATTTTCATCGATTCTATGAGTCCTGTCAGCAGGGCAAATCACCATCCGTCTCAGATTGCAGGTCAGTCGGCGCCGCCCGCGTACAACGGCGCATACAGTTCTCGCCGCATCTTGTCTTCATATTCCTGGACTGCGCCAGCCGATAGGCCAAGATGCAATAGAGCCTGCCGGGCGATTTCAAGCCCCGCCTCGAACTCCGGTTGCACGATTTCAAAAACGCCTTTGTCATGCAGCACTTGCATCTGCTCGATGCCTTCTGCTCGCGCCACAATAGGCACTTCTGGATTCAGATTGCGCACTTGATCGACAATCGTGCGGGTGATGGTAATGGCCGGGGTCGTGATGATCACAAGGCAAGCCTCCTGTAAGCTGGCAGCCTCCAACACCACTTCGTTGGTTGCATCACCATAGACGACCGGATAGCCCATTTCTTTGGCTCGTTCCACACGCCGGTAATCCATCTCCACGAGCACAAAGGTCATGTTCTGACGATGAAGAACTTCGGCCACGTGGGCGCCTACCCGGCCTCCGCCCGCCAGGATCACATGATTGTGCAACCCCGTTTGCGGCAAGTTGATGGTCTGAGTCGGCTCCCGTTTTGAGCGCTGGCGTATCCGGGCATAGATGCGGGTCGTTGCGCCGGAAACAAAGGGCGTCAGGAACATCGTTACCACGGCGATGGTCAACACCAGAGAATAAAGACCTTCACCAATCGAGCCTGTGCTCAGACCCACGCGCGCCAGCACAAATGAGAATTCGCCCACCTGGAACAGGCCCAGCGCCACGGCCAGCGGCACCACATTCATAAACCCGAACGCCCTGCTCACCCCGCCGAAAATCAGCGCCTTACCCACGCCTACCGCTGCCACAATCACGAGGACGAGGCCCAGGTTGTCAACCAGGTAAGCCGGATCGATCAGCATTCCCACAGAGACGAAAAAGAGCAGACCAAAAATGTCGCGCAAGGGGATGATGTCACTTAGCGCTTGATGCGCGTAATCGGACTCGCTCAGTACCATGCCGGCCACGAACGCGCCAAATGCGAAGGAAAGTCCCACCAGATAAGTGGCGTAACCAACCCCCAACCCGATGGCGGTAATGGTGAGCAAGAACAATTCGCGCGATTGCCGGGCCACAATGCGGCGCATCAGCAGGGGGACGATGCGCGTACCTGCGAAGATCATCACGGCCAAAAAAAGGATGCCCTTCAATGCGGCAAGGCCCAGGGTGGGCAGACCTGTTGCGGGATCGCCGATTTCCGGCAGGATGATCATCAGCGGTACGACCGCCAGATCCTGCACGATCAGCATACCGATCATCACCCGGCTGGAAAGCGTGCCCATGCGCCCCTGACTCATCAGCGTCTTCAACAAGACCATGGTGCTGGACAGGGAGATCATGCCGCCGAACCAAAGCGAGGTCGTCCATTCCCAGCCAAAGGCCTGACCAATGCCCACGCCCAATAGCATGGAGAGCAACATCTGGATCGGCGTGCCGATCAGCGCGACATTGCGCACCGGCAACAATTCGCGGAACGAGAATTCCAGGCCCAGAGCAAAGAGCAGCAATGCCACCCCAATCTCGGCCAGCAATTCGATGTTGTGCAATTCCTCCAGCCCCACGATGCCGGTGGTGAGAGGCCCCACGATCACGCCTGCCAGGATGTAGCCCAGCATTAGCGGCTGCCTGAGTTGCAGGGCGATCACGCCCCCGATCAGACCGGCGACGATGATGATGGCGAAGTCAGCGGCAATGCCCATGGCAGAGTCTCCTGTCTGGCAATGGAGTGACGACAAATTACGGGCGGCAAGATACCGCAGCGCCATAGATTAGGCAAGTCGGTCAGGATATGCCATTGCTCACATTCGCTGTGCAGAACGCAAAGATGGGCTCATCTCACCGTGTTTTCCGCAATGGACAAGACGGTTTGATACCTATTGTTTTGATGGCGGTTTCATCCAGATGTGTACTCGCTCCGGCTGCATCGTCTCCTCGACCACCCTGGCTAACTCGGCCAGTAGCGTATCCAGGTCGGTTTCATTGCGCACAGTCTGAGAAAAAGCCGCCAATACCCGTTCGGCATCGTATTTGCTCCGATAAAAGCGGCGGTCGATCACATCTTGGATGCGATGGCGCAGGGGCGAGAACAGGGCGGCGATAGTCAACGTGGAAAGCACCAACGCCAGGGCTGATTGCTGGCCGGAAATGGATGCGAATAGCGAGGACAGCACAGTGACCAAACCGAAGAAGACGACCGTCAAGATCGCCGTGAGGAAGCCGTACGCCAGCGTCTTGCGGATGATGATGTCGATGTCGAACAACTGGTGCCGCCAGATCGCCACGGCCAAAGACAGGGGGAAGAGCAACATGACGATGCCCTGGGCGTTGGCCGAGAATACATCGCGCCCCAGAACCATGGGCAGGAAATTCCAGAATATCAGCCCCAGTGCTCCCGCTGTGGTCGCGCCAAAAGCCGCCCAACGCATACGCAGCCGGTCTTCTTCCGTGCGCGTCGAGCGATACTGGATCACGATCACGATGATGGTTGCCAGCAGAAAAACGGCCGCCATGATCGCCTCCGCCGGGATCCAGGTGTTCAGCCAGACAAGCATGTTGGCCGAACGCGGCCAGGCCAGGGCGATGTAAAACAGGAATCCGGCGAAGGAGAGCGGATAAAGAAGTGGGACCAGCCAGCGATACCGGCTCACGACCGGCAGCGGCCTGGGAAAGACGAGGGCCACGTGCAGCGCCGCCGGGAAATAGATCAGCCACAGGAAGGGTGTGACCGCCCGGAACGACCAGAACCCCAGAGCGTTGGTGATGTCATCGACATGCAGGAAAAAGGCCCAGCCGTAGATATGGCTGCCAGCAAAAGCCCAGATGAACAGCGCCCGCGCCGCCGGATAATGGGGTCGCTGGATCAGTACGAACAGGGCGACGATTTGGGAGACAAGTGCGAAAAGTAAAGCGCCCCAACGTTCGGCCAGCACCTCGGCCACAGGCAGCCGCCCCAACGTCAAGGCCAGTTGTTGTGGTTGGCCATCACGTTCGATGGTGTAGGCCACCTGTTGCCCAAACTGCCACTGCGGGCGGTCCACATCGGTACGAAACAAGTCCTGCGCCCATGATTCCATGCTGCGTCCGGCCGCTGTCGTCACAATATCGCCCTCCCGCCAATCCCCGCAGTTTTCATTGTATGGGGATATGGCGACGCCAATGGGCGTGAACGTCTCTGTGCCGTCGGCCAGGCGGGCGCAATCGCTGGGCGTGAGCAGCGTCAGGGTGATGAATAGGGTTGGGATCAGCAGGCAGACAAAGCCAAATATAGCCAAGTCCCACGGCGACGCCCGCGACTTCTGAGTCGGCATCACAGCACCAACATCTGCCCAACGCGACCGAGTTCAATCGGAAGCTGCTGCCAGTTGTCCCCATAGTCGCCGGAAAACCACACCTGCCCATTGCTCAGCCCGACATAGAGATACCCGCCTTCGTCGGGATCGGTTTGCAGGGAATACGCCATATAGTCGAGCGGTTGCGGCAGGCCGCCCGCCAGTCGTTCCCAGGGTGCGTCACCGCGTTTGCGCCAGATCCAGGCGTTGGCCTTGCCGTCGATATGCACCTGCGGCACGCCCTTCCAGGCAAAGTTACCGGCGGACACATACCAGACGGTCGGGTCCAGCCCATCCGCTGCCACCGCCCAACCATAGCGATGGCCGAATCCCTCACTGGGTTGTCGCCAGCGTTTGCCGCCATCCCGACTGCATGCAACGCCCACGTTGGCGCCGCCGCCTTCGTAGGCCCAATCGCCGTCATGATGATGGAAGATGAGCGAATGACAATCGCGCAGCGCGCCCTTGCGATGACCCGACCAGGTCTCACCACCGTTCTCGCTGCGCACCACCGCCCCGAATTCGATCCCAGCCAATATCACGTTTGGGTCGGACGGCGAGAGCGCCAACCCCTGCACATAGGCCGTGCCCGGTGATTCGGCTGGCGAAAACCACAGGCGGCGAAAACGAATTTTCCGAAAACCCTCCATCTCCCGCCAGTTTGCGCCGTCGTCGGTGGAGACGAAAAGATAAGGTGGCTTGGTTCCGGCATAGATCAGACCGGGCGTGTGCGGGCTGGGAGCGATTGATTTGACAATCTGCTTATCCAACCCAGCCGTGGCCCAGGTGACGCCGCCATCGAGCGATTTTTGCACGCCTGCGCCCTGTGTCCCGGCATAAATCACTTCCCTGTTCAGCGGGTCGGCGGCAAGACAACGCACATCTTGCCCGCCCAAAAGGTGGCTGACCAACCAGCTTCCGTCGCCCTGCCTTTCTGCGCGGGCAATGCCATTACCGGTTGTGGCGATGATCAGGTTGGCATTCATCCTATGCCTTCATCTCTATAGGGTCGCGCAACCAGATGCTGACTCGCTCCGACTGTAACGTGTCCTCGACCACTTCCGCTAATTCGGCCATCAGACGATCCAGATCGGTCTCGTCTCAGGCTGCGCGGGCGAAGTCGGCCAGGGCTTGGGCCACATCCTTGCTGCAATTTTAGGGGAATCAGGTGCGACGCACTTGGCAAGTGCGTCGCACCTCCCTTTCAAAGTCATTCAGCAACCGGCGGCACGCTACGCAAGTATGCCAGGATATCGAGCAGATCGCCATCGGTCATTTTGCCATAGTACGGCCAGGGCATGTTTTCGGGATCGATGTTGCTGCCATCGGGCCGCAGGCCGTTGCGCATGGCGGTGAGGAAATCCGCATCCGACCAGTTCGCCAGATCGCCCGCCGGAGTGAGGTTGGCGGCAGGGGGTGCACCCGGCTCGGCGAACGGGATTAGCCCGCCGGACAGATCGGACTTGTGGCAGTCGCGGCAGCCGCCGAGACCGATCAGGTAATCTCCATAGTCGGCGGTTCCCGGTGAGGGCGCTGACTGCGGCGCTGTGATCGGTTCACCGACCGGCGAAGCGCCAAACGCGCCGAAGGCGTTCATGATCTTGGCTGCCGAGTTGCCATCGACGGGCGGGATCTCCTTTTCGACCGGCTCCAGATTTCGCAGGTAGGCGATGACGGCGGCGACATCGGCATCGCTGAGTTCGTGATAGGTATACGAAGGCATGATCACCAGCCCCACCCCATCCTTGTCCACACCCTCGCGAATCGCCCTGGCGATCTCGGCGTCGGTCCACGAACCCAGGCCGGTACGCGGGTCAGGCGTGAGATTGGGCGGGGCGAAGGTGAAGGCGATGGGACCTTCCTGCACCTGCTCGAATATGCCGCTGAGTGTGCCATCCTCGGCCTTGTGGCAGGCGTCGACACAGGCCATCGCCGAGGTCATCAGGTATTCACCTCGCGCCAGAACATCGGGACTACTGTCGACGACAATAGGCGCCAGTGGGCGATCTGCATAAGTGGGCTTGAATTTGCTATTGCCGTACAGGGTCAACCCGATGGCGGCGACAACCAGAATTGCGACCAGGGCGACGATGACGATTCCGATCCATTTCAACGCTTTCTTCATGGCAAGAGCCTCTCCTGAAATCAAATGTGGCGTGGGTGAGAATCTTTCTTGCCATCACATTAACATACGACCGTCTCGAAATCGTTACGGAATACAATATGAGGTGCGGCATTTGAACCGCGCCTCGTATTGATTGTTTTATCGATTGACCAGCGAATATCAGCCCCCGTAAGCGCCCAATTCACCCGTTACAGTGAAGTAATTATCACCTTCAAAAGTAACAGTCACCTGGTCAAATCCCGGCCCGATGCACCGCCCGGCCGTCGCACATCGTCAGCAGCACCGAGACGCGCGTAAACTCCTCCGGCGGCGTGGCGAAAATGTCCTCGGACATAAGCGCCAAATCGAACAGCATTTTGTTATTACCGTTTTCCCTTGTTAATGATCCGGTGTCAGGCGACCGTGGGTCGCTTTGAGCACGGACATCTCTGCTCAAGCGGATGCCATGATACAGTCTGCCCCCAGATTGAAATGCACGTTCCCCAAGGGTCTACTTCCACTAACATCGCCGGTCTAGTATCATGCGCAGTGAAACTTACCGTGGTGTTCTCTATGAGTGATTCGTTTCTTGCCTGAGCATCTGCCATGACCTGAAGCTGCATTGCCAAGTAATGGAGAATGCCTTTACAGTCAAGGGGGTCAAAGTGATGAAAAAAATTGGAATGAGCGATGAGCCATTCACGTTCGCCGATGTTAGTCAAGTGACCCGCGCGAAACAAGGTCTATTTCTCGTCGCCAAACTGATAGGGGTTCTGTTCGCCCAACTTGTCCTCATTCTGACGCTATCGGCCTGTGGCGCATCCCCACCCCCACCCGCGCCCACCGAAGTCGTAACTGGTACGCCTGATCCCACCGCCACGCCTGAACCCGGTTGTCCGGCGCCTGGAACTAGCAGCGGCGGCGCGTGGTTGAGCTCGCTGGTGGCTGGCGACGCTCTGGGAACCTGGCAAGAGGTCAACCCCATGAATTCGTATCGTGATCTGCACACGGCAACGCTATTGCCAGAGGGTAGAGTGCTGGTCACCGGAGGACAGGCCGAGGCTGGGTCCGAGTCCACCGAGATCTATCATGTCGAGGACGGGATATGGAATTTCGGACCGCCTATGAACGAAAGCCGATATTGGCACACTGCTACGCTGCTGATTAATGGGCTGGTGCTTGTGACCGGAGGCATCGGCGCCGATGGCAATGGGCTGGCCAGCGCCGAGTTGTACGACCCACAGACGGACGAGTGGCGCATGACAGAAAGCATGCATGTTGCCCGCGTTGGACATAGCGCCGTGTTACTGGCGGACGGAACGGTCTTGGTTGTCGGCGATGGATCGAAGAGTACAGAACTCTATGATCCGGAGACGGAATCGTGGATTATGATCGAAGATCTGAGCACAAGTCGATACGAGCCAAGTGTCACTCTGCTCGATGATGGTTGGGTGCTGGTTGCTGGAGGAAGTACAGTCGTTGGAGGGACCGAAACATTTCTTTCAAGTGCAGAACTCTATAACCCTGAAGAAGGGAGCTGGACCCTAACCGGTGCTATGGTCACTGCCCGCAGAGAACACGCCGCTACCGTGTTGCCAGATGGCAGAGTGCTGGTCACGGGAGGAACCAACCGTAATGACGGTCAAGGCCAACTCGACAGCACAGAATTGTATGATCCAAAGACGAAACTGTGGAGTTCGGCGGACAGCATGAAAGTACACCGCCTCGGACACACTGCGCTACGCTTGCCGGACGGGAAAGTGTTGGTGGCGGGAGGTCTCACCAATTGCTGCGTCGTCGACAGCGCCGAATTATATGATCCGGCCACCGGGCAATGGGGCGATACTGACCCCATGCTAATTGGAACCTGGGGACAGACAACTACGTTGCTGCCCAATCTCTATGTGTTGGTTGCAGGCGGCGACGATTCTAATCGGTACATTACAGCCCAGGCGCAAGTGTACAAGGCGGAGTTTGATTCCTTTCAGTATGTGCGGGACGATCTCATCGAGCATGTAAATGATCCCGATCACTATTGCGATCTGGCCAACACCCATAAGACAGAGATAAGGGAAATGATCGAGGACGATTTATCCCTCTTGGGAGTGGGATTGAGGGTAGCCCAAGTTGGATGGCCTCTACTTGTAGATTATGCCAAAGTCGCTCTTTTTCAGTCCGCCGGTTCAGTCTTCAACTTGAATCGGCCTGCTGGAGATGTCGTGATCACCGCCGAACAAATGGAGATCCTGAAGCTATTCTTACGTCTCATCAAGGATAGGGCCAGTCCCGGGCTGAAGCAAGACATGAAAACGGAGGGTGACAAGCTTCCGCCATACGAAGACTTTGTCGGTAAGACGGTAGCAGAGGCGCGAGAGATTGTCATCGAGGGGTCCTTTGCCACGGCCACTCCCACTGCAACCCCGACCCCAACCGTAACCCCCAGCCCCCCCAGCACTCCGACGCCATCCCCAACTCCAACTTTGACGCCATCCCCAATCCTCACACCCACCAGTACCGCGACCCCAACCGCCACCTGGACCCCCCACCGCCACCGGCACATCTGTACCGACCAACACACCCTCGGCCACGTCTACGGCAACGCCTACACCGCCGGTCATGTTCAAGCTGTGGCTACCGATGATTCAACCGTCGCAGCCTGCCGGAACTGGGTAACCTACACCCCGGCCCGGTGCACCACCCGACCATCACACATCGTCAGCAGCACAGAGACGCGCGTAAACTCCTCCGGCGGCGTGGCGAAAATGTCCTCGGACATGATCGCCAAATCGGCCAGCATTCCGACGCGGATCATGCCTTTCTCGTTTTCCTGAAATTCGGCATAGGCGGCGTCACGGGTGTAGGCGGCGATTGTTTCGGCCAGGGTCTGGCGCTGGTCGGGCAGGCCGGGTCGCCAGGGCTGGCGATTGAGAACGGCATAGATGCCGAGGATGGGACTCTGGCTGACCACCGGCCAATCGCTGCCAAAGGCGAATCTGGCCCCGGCGTCTCGCAAGTCATTCCAGGCAAAGCTGTAGCGCCAGCGTTCCGGCCCCACACGGCTGGGCCACACATCGGGATCGTCGATAGTCAGGGGTGAGTGCAACGGCTGGAAAGAGGCGATCACGTCCAGATCAGCGAAGCGGGGGATGTCGTCGGGATGGATGGTCTCGATGTGCTCGACGCGATGGCGGCTGTCGCGGGAACCGTTGGTCTGCCGGGCCAGTTCGTAGCCGTCGAGCGTGCGGCGCACGGCGGCGTCGCCGATGGCGTGGACAAAAATTTGCAGGCCCAGGCGATCGGCTTCGACCGCGATCTGATTGAACTGCTCGGCTGTGAAGTTGGCGCTGCCTTTGTTGCCGGGAGCGTCCGCATAATCGTCAAGCATGAGGGCGGTGTAGGATTCGATCACGCCGTCCATGAAGACCTTGATGCAGTTGCTGTGCAAATAGCCTGATTGGAAGTTGTCGCGCATGGCGACAGCTTCATCGGCCAGCGCCTGCAACGGCGTTTCCGGGGTGACAAGGTAGGGCAGGTAAACGCGCAGGGTCATCTCGCCCGCGTCCTCCAGCGCGGCGTAGACCTTCGCCTTTTCCATATTCCCGCGCATGTTGTGGATGCTGGTGATGCCCAACCCGGCAGCCTGAGCCATGCCCTGGTGCAGACTGGCCCGCACCATGTTTTCGTTCGGCGGCGGGATGAGCGAACTCACGGGGCTGAAGGCGGGGGGTTCACGCAATTCGCCCGTCGCCAGACCGGTGGCCGGGTCGAGGACGACCTCGCTGTTCGGGCCGACTTCCCGACCTGTCAGCAAATCCGCCCGCCGCAACGCTTCGGTATTCGCCCAGGCGGTGTGCCCATCGAAGGCGACGATGAACAAAGGCCGGTCGCCCACGATTTCATCGAGGAACTGGCGGGTCAATCCGTCCGGAGGCACGGCGTTGTATTTCAATCCGCGTCCTTCCAGCCACTCTCCCTCGGAATTCTCTCTGGCGAAGGCGGCAATGCTTTCGCGCAACGTTGCAGGATCATCGACCTCGTAGAGTTGCATGTGCCGCAGCGAGAGCGAGCCGCTATAAAGATGATAATGGCTGTCGATGAACCCTGGCAGCAGGGTGCGCCCGCCCGCATCGATGATTTCAGTAGCGGTTCCCCGCCAGGCCTGGGCGCTTGCAGCATCGCCCACAAAGACGATGCGATTGCCGCGCACGGCCACGGCTTCG
The DNA here is from genome assembly GCA_024102915.1 of Caldilineales bacterium. Taxonomy (GTDB): domain Bacteria; phylum Chloroflexota; class Anaerolineae; order J102; family J102; genus JAGFJG01. Next base: position 21,038 of record JAGFJG010000130.1, on the reverse strand, counting down.
GCGTGCGAATTCGCCTCATCGACGGTGTACACGCGGGCATTTGTGATCAAATAATCGGCTGTTTGTTTCATATCGGTTCCTTTGTTTTGTAAACTCAATCTGCGTCATCTGCGGATGAATGCAGAGGGCCGGAATCGCATTGAACTCCGGCCCTCTGGTGAATGGTCACATTTTGATGGAGGCGGCGATTACTCGCTCTTCATCCAGTTCTGGATATCCCAGGACAGGCTGCCCCACATGTTGACCTCGTAGCCGCTCAGTTTGTCGGAGGCGCCATAGCCCTCGGTGAACAGATAGAAGTGCAACTGCGGCAGTTCGTCGGCGATCAATTCGCCCAGGTCGCAATACGCCGCTTTGCGGGTGTCCACGTCAACCGTGCTGCCCGCCATTTCGATGGCCGCATCGGCGTCGGCGTTCACCCACCGCGAGTAATTGGCCCCGGCCGGATTATCTTCCGAGGGGATCTCAGTGGAGTGGAACAGAGCCTTGACGGTGGCCTGAGGCTCCAGATCGAAGCGCGAGTCATAGATCACGGCGTCGAAATTACCGGTCTTGCGCGGGGCGCCATCGGCCAGCGAACCAAAGATGATCGAGAAATCATCATTCTGGATCTGGCCCTCGATGCCCACCGCTTTCCAATTCTCGACGATGAACTCTTCCAGCTTTTGTAACGGCTGGAAGTTGGTGTAGCCCTCGATCTGCAACGACAATCGCGTGCCATCCTCGGCGTATTCTGCACCCTGGGCCACGCGGATACCGTCATCGCCCATCACCCAACCGGCTTCCTCCAACAAGGCGTTCGCCTTTTCTGGATCGTACTCATACTTGCGCGGGATATCGCAGGCGAACCAGCCATAAGCGAAGGGACTGGTGGCTGGTGAGACGCCGGGGTTGACGTCGTTGATGATGGTGTCGTAATCAATGGCGTGGGCGATGGCCTGCCGTACGCGCAGGTCGCCCAGGATGGGATGCGGCGGTTCGGGGCCGGTGTCGTTATCGAAAGGCTGGCTGAGGTTGAAGCGCATCGCCATGTTCCAGGGGCCGGGGATTTCCTGCAGGGTGGCGACGCCCTCGGCCTGGGAATCGTAGATGTCTTTCTCGGCGCCGGGCCAGAGATGGACATCCGCCTCACCCTGGATCATCATCGCCATTTGTGCGCCGGGGTCAGGTACGACCTTGAAAATGACCCGATCCAAATGCGGCAGGCCTTCCTGGTAATAGTTGGGGTTGCGCTCCATGGTGATCGAATCGCCAGAGACCCAGTCGGTCACGACAAAGGGACCTGCCGACACCGGCAGACGGTTCCACTCCCACGTGCTCATCTCCTCCGGCGCGCCGGCGGCGTGGCGAGGCAGCAGGCCAAAGGCGAACTGCTGTAGATAAGCCATGTTGATATCGCTGTACTTGACGACGGCGGTGAGTTCATCCGGCGTTTCGATCGATTCGATCAGGTCGAAGCCGGTGGTGAGGACAGCGCCGCTGTCAGGGTTGGATACGGCCTCCCAGGTGAATTTGATATCGTCCGAGGTGAGCGGCTCGCCATCCGACCATTTCAGGTCCGGCTTGAGCTTCCAGGTGATCGTCAGGAAATCTTCAGAGACGCCGCCATTCTCGATGGTGGGGAGTTCGTCGGCCAGCACCGGCACGAATTCACCCGCGGCATTGACGGTGGTCAGTCCGGCGGTGGTTGCGTCTGAGACCTGACGTACGATGGCGGCGACGGCCAGATACTGGTTGAAGGAGGCAGGCTCTTCGGGGATGATGAGCACGGCCGTGCCGCCTTCCATGGATGCGGCTTCTTCGGCGGGCGCTTCCTCTGTCGGTTCCTCTGCCGGTGTCTCAGCCGCCGGCTCTTCGGCAGGCTGTTCAGCCGGCTGCTCGGCGGGTTGCTGGGCCGGAGCTGCAGGTGCAGCGGTGGCGCAGCCCGCCAATGCGATGGCCAGGGTCAGCAGTGCGACCAGGGCCACAAGAGTGAATGTTGAGCGCTTTTTCATGAAATCCTCCTTCGAGCGCATGGGTTGGGAATTGAAACTTCAGACTTCCGAACCGGTCGGAGGCCAGTAAACCAACCAGTCCCAAAATCTCACGCAAAGCCGCAAAGATCGCTAAGCAATTGTCTTGCCCTTTGAAACTCCGCGCCTTTGCGTGAAGCATAAAACGCTGATCTACAGAAACTATCGGATTGTGTAGGGGTCAAAGGCATCGCGCAGGCCGTCGCCGATATGGTTGACCGACATGGCCGTGATGAAGATCATCAGGCCGGGAAAGATCATCAGCCAGGGGGCGCGCAAGGCGTAGACCTGAGCGGTGGCGAGCTGATTGCCCCAACTGGGCGTGGGCGGTTGCACGCCAAAGCCGAGATAGCTGAGGCCGGATTCTATGATGATGGCATAAGCGACCAGCAACGTGCCCTGTACGATGATAATGCTGATACTGTTGGGCAGAATGTGGCGGGTGATAATCCGCCCGTGGCCGCTGCCCAGAGCGGTGGCCGCCAGCACGAAATCCCGGCCCTTTAGTTTGAGAAACTCACCGCGCACCAGCCGCCCCGGCCACATCCATGAAAGCACAGCGATGACGATGATGACGATGACGACGCTGTTGCGCATTCTGGACGATGGCATGTCGCGCAGCATCGTGCTGATCAGAATGAGGACGAACAGGCTGGGCAGGCTGAGGAAAGCATCGGTTACCCGCATCAGCCCGTTGTCGAGCACCCCGCCAAAATAGCCGCTGAGCGCGCCCACCAGTACGCCTAATCCCAACGCCAGGGCTGTGGCCATCAGACCCACGCTGATCGAGATGCGACCGCCATAAAGCGTACGGGTGAAGACATCCCGGCCCAGATCATCGGTGCCAAACCAATGCTGCAACGAAGGCGGCTCCAGGCTGTTCTTGGGATCGGTCTGGGTGGGAGTGTAAGGGCTGAGCGGGGCGAGCAGGGCGCTGAGGACCACCAGAGAGAGCACAACCAGAGAGACGACAGCCATGCGATGCCGCAGAAAACGGCGTATCGTCAGCCGTGTGAGACTTTCAACGCCGCGCTCACGCTTCTTGACCGCGACCTCCTCGGTGGTGAAGGCGATCTCACTCATATTGCACCCGCGGGTCGACAAAGCCGTAACCGATGTCGGCCAGGATGTTAGCGAGGACGATGATGACGGCGTTGATCAGGATCACGCCCAGGAGCACCGGGTAATCCCGGCCTCTGGCGGCTTCCCAAAACAACCTGCCCATCCCTGGCCAGGAGAAGATCGTTTCGATGAAGAGTGCGCCAGCGAAAATCGCCGGGATGTCCAGGGCGATCATCGTCACCATGGGCATCAGGGCGTTGCGCATGGTGTGCCGTGAGGCGACGACCCGTTCGGGCAGACCCTTAGAGCGGGCGGTGCGCACATAATCCTCGTTTTGCACCTCCAGCATACTGGCCCGAAAGAAGCGCGAATACCAGGCGGTCCAGGCCAGGGTCAACACAGCCACCGGCAGCACCATGTGCCATAGCAGATCGCCCAGGCTTTTATCGCCGCCGATGGAATACATCCCTCCCGCTGGAAACAGGGGTTTACCAGTGATGGGATTGTCCAGCCACATATAAAACACCAAGATGGCCATCAGCCCCAGCCAGTACACGGGCACCGACTGTCCGGCAAAGGTGAGGGTAGTCACTACGTAATCGAACAGACTGTATTGCTTGCGGGCGCTGGCCGCGCCTATCGGGATGGCGATGATCAGCGTCAGCAGAAAGGCCGTGCCCACCAGTAATAACGTATTGGGAATGCGCTCGCCGATCATCTCCGCAACCGGGCGATTACTCTTGATCGAATGACCCAAATCCCCCTCTAGAACGATGTTCCGCATCCATTTGGAGTACTGCAAATAAAGCGGCTCATTCAATCCCATCCGCTCGCGCAGTACTTCCAACTGTTCGGCTGTGATATTAGGATTTCGCTCCGCCTGCGCCAGCGGCCCCCCCGGCGCAGAGCGTACCATGAAAAATAAAACGATGCTGAGGATAAAGAGAAGCGGAATTGCCTGCAGAACGCGGCGGATCAGGTATCTTTGCATCGTTCAAGATGAAAAAGCCGTGATGCTCGTCTGCCGTCACAGATGAACCAATACGAACCTTTTTCATCATAGAGGATGTTCTTAATATGTCAAATGAGGGCTTTAGTGGGCCAGATTTCCCGCCGCGCATCTAACCCGCGCGTTCGCGTCGCCCCACCAACCACCCCAACACGGCCCCATAGACCAGGTGCACCGCCAATAGGCTGACAAACGAAATGCCTTGCAGTGCGTATTGATTGAACGAAGTCAGAAGTTGCGAAATGATCAGCAGCAACAATCCGTATACGACCCCCAACAACCACACAGGAACCGCTGACAGGATTCTCTGTGATCTGACAAGTTTGTAAAGCAGCCCGAACACAAGCCCATAGATTCCGGAAACGGCTATATGAGCCAATAGCCCGTTCACAGTCGAGGACGCGCCGCCGGGATCGAGGCGCGCCAACATCGCTCCAAACGACGACCCGGTGACCAGGCCGATCAACTCAAGGGCGACCGCCATGACCACGCCCGCCGCCACGCCCGCCAACAATCCATCGATAGCGATATCGCTCGCCCTGCCTGCGCCGGTTACTTGTTTTGTGTGATTGCCAGGAGCCATAAATAAGACCTCAGTTGATGAAAGCCGTCAGATTTGGGGAGAAGCCAGGTGCAGTTGGCAGTAATCGGTCGACAGTGATCAGTTGAGTTCCGCTGCTGCAAACTGTTGACTTGTTTGCGATTCACATAACCCATCTTACACACCCACCGTCGCCTGATCGTTACGAAAAACGTTACGAAGCGAGACATGCCGAAAGTTTGTTAGCAAAATGTAAACCAACTTCCAACTTTTTTGCCATCTACGCAACCGCAAACTATAATCATCATGTCAAGTAAGGCGCTTTACCGAAGCCAAACCCGAAAGACCTTATCCTAGGGGCTGCATCTTCCTCAGTTCTGGTAAGAACTAGCGGTGTAACGGCCTCTGGAACATGACATACATTCAAGTATTTGTTGCGCAAGGTTGTCCTGCCTGCGCATACAGTTATCAACTTGCGACCGAAATTGCGCAGCGTTGTCCGCACGTCGAAATCAAACTCATCGATGTGGGCGATCTCGACGCTGACAGTTTCCCCGAGGCTGTATTCGCCACCCCCACCTGGCTGTGGAATGGCAATCTGTTCAGTTTGGGAAATCCAGACGAAACAGACCTCTGGCGCCGGTTGACCGAAGTCACAACCATTTGTTCCACCACGCCGATTGAGGAAATAAGTCATGGACGAGAAGATGCGACAACTATCGACGATGGAGTTATTTCAAGACCTCTCTGAGAAAGAACAGGAAGAATTAGATCGGATCACGACCATGAGCACAGTCCGCCGGGGCAAGGTCTTTTACCGCCCGGAGGAATTGGGGGAAGTGCTCTTTATCCTGAAACAGGGCAGGGTTCAGCTCTACCGGATTTCGCCCGAAGGCAAGAAGCTGGTGATCACAACCCTGGAAGAAGGCTCATTGTTTGGCGAGATGGCGTTGCTCGGCCAGCAAATGCACAGCACCTTCGCCGAGGCGATCACCGACTGCACCATTTGTGTGATGAGCCGCGCCGACCTCGAACGTTTGATCCTGCAACGACCTCAGGTAGCGTTACGTATTCTTGAGATCACCGGACGGCGGTTGCGAGATGCCGAAAGTCGATTGGAAGATCTGGCCTTCAAGGGCATCCCCGCCCGGCTTTCCTCGCTGCTCCTGCGTCTGGCCGGGGACGACGACGAAATCGTGGGACTGACGCACCAGGATCTGGCCGAGATGGTCGGCACCTATCGCGAAACGGCCACCCAGGTGCTCAATGATCTCAAATCTCGCGGTCTGATCGGCATTGGCCGCAAACGCATAACCATTCTGGATCGTGAAGGTTTGCAGAATGTGGCGGAGAGCTAAAAGGTACGCCCTCTGATCCCGCTGCCAGAATTCAAGCGGGTTCGGGTCTATGAGTGTTAGGCTGGTTGGCATTATGCCCGCCAGCCTTTTTGTTTCCTCTTTGCACCTGAAACCTGAAACTCACAATCGCCACGCCGAAGTGATTGACAGTGCTTATCGCCCTGCGGTAACATATCGCCCATTCAAGAATCAGGACTGTCAACGGAGGAGAAATGACAACCGAGGCTATCGCCCCAAGTAAAGAGGACCTGCGGGTGCAACTGTTTTCTGGCAAAACGCGCAATGCCCCTGGCGCAAATCTCAGTTCGACCGATCTGGCTGGAATCGATCTGACCGGCGGCGATCTTAAGGAAGTGAATCTTTGGGAGGCCGATCTGGCCGCCGCCACGCTGGATGGCGCCAAAATGGACGAGGCCGACCTGCGCGGGGCGAATATGCGAGAAGCGCAACTGGTTGGCGCTCATCTCAGCCGGGCGGCGCTCTTGCGCACGAACTTGCAGGGAGCGAATTTGATCGGGGCGCGGCTGGAACATGCTACATTGGACGAGGCGAATTTACGCGGGGCTAATCTGAGCGGCGCCAGCCTGCGCAAGGCCAGATTGAATCACGCTGTTCTAGAGGACGCCGATCTGTCCGAAGCCTGGTTGACGCAGGCGCGGTTGCAGGGAGCCGAAATGGCGCGCTCGCAACTGAACGACGCTGATTTGCAGGGAGCAGACCTGCGCAATGCCGATCTCTCAGCGGCAAGCCTCAGTCGCGCCAATTTGGAGAAGGCTGACCTCACCGGGGCGGATCTGCCGGGCGCCAATCTGGCCCGCGCCGACCTGCGCAAAGCCAATTTCAGCAAAGCTGATCTGAGCGGCGCCAATTTGAAAGATTGTGATCTGTCTTTAGCCATACTCAATGGCGCACTGCTGACAGGCGCCATTTACGACAAACACACAATATGGCCCGAAAATGTCGATCCGCAGCGAATCGGCGCTGTGATTCAGGAGACCGAAAGCTGAGCAAGGGAGGTTGATCCGCAAGCCACGATGTGCGGCCGCTTTTCACTCACCAGTTCGGCAGAAGAGCTGGCGACCCTCTTCGATTTGGACGCCGCGCCCGAACTGCCCCCGCGCTATAACATCGCCCCCACGCAGTTGGTGGCGGCGGTGCGATTTAATTCGGACTCCGGCCAGCGCGAAATGACCTTGTTTCGCTGGGGATTGATCCCATTCTGGTCCAAAGACCTCGCCATCGGTTCCCGCCTGATCAACGCTCGCTCCGAAACGGTGGCGGAAAAGCCCGCCTTCCGCGCCGCCTTCAAAAGCCGCCGTTGCCTGATCCCGGCCAGCGGTTTTTATGAGTGGCAGAAGCAAAACGGCGGCAAACAACCCCACCTGATCGGCATGGAAGACGGCAAGCCCTTTGCCATGGCCGGCATGTGGGAGCATTGGGAAGGGGGTGATGGCAGCATCATCGAAAGCTGCACCATCCTGACCACGACCGCCAATAAGATGATCGAGCGCGTGCACAACCGCATGCCGGTGATCCTCGACCGCCAGGATTTCTCCGACTGGCTGGACCCCGCCACCGCCACCGGCATTCTTCACCATTTGTTGCGCCCGTATCCCGCCGAAGAAATGATGGCCTATCCCGTCAGCACGATCGTCAACAGCCCCGTCAACGACGTGCCCGCCTGTGTCGAACCTTTGATCTAGAGATATTGGATATTCGGTATTTGATCGCTGCGTACAAACCGATTTCCCAATACTCAATCTCCGATCCCCACTCCCTATGAGATAACCCCATGTCCGTATCCCCAGAACTGCTCGAAATCCTGCGCTGTCCGGTTTGCATCCAGGAATCAGATGACGCCGGGCTGCTTGACCTGACCAATGAAGTGTGGCTCGTGTGCCAGACATGCGACCGCAAATACCCTATCCGCGATGACATCCCCGTTATGTTGGTCGAGGAAGGCACGCGCTGGCAGCAGACCACCGTGGCGGAACTGCCCGAAACCCCGCCGGAACCCGTCGTCTGATCGACTTCCCCTTCGCCTGCAACCCCGCCGCCCGGTGGGGTTGTTTTATTCTGACAAAAATAGACGATGGACGGTGGACGATTGACGATGCCGTCTATGTGCGCGGAGCATTTGTCAACGTCCATCGTCTATGATCTATCGTCAGCGCGAATACAAACGCCCTGTTCTCATATCGCCTACAAACTAAATGACAAATCTGCAACCCTATCTCGACTTCGCCATTGAAACCGCCTATCTCGCCGGACGTCTGACCCTGGGACACTTTCAAACCGGCATCCGCCCCGATTTTAAATCGGACGATTCGCCCGTGACCGTAGCCGACCGCCAGGCCGAAGAACTGATTCGCAAGCGCATCGAATCGCACTATCCCGATCACGCCATCGTTGGCGAAGAGTTCGGGGCCACCAAGACAGCCGGGGCCAGTTTCCGCTGGTTCGTCGATCCTATCGACGGCACCAAGTCCTTCGTGCGCGGCGTGCCGCTCTATGCCGTCTTGCTGGGGCTGGAGATCGAGGGCCGGGCGGAGGTGGGGGCGGTCTATTTCCCTGCGTTGGATGAGATGATCGCTGCGGCCACCGGCCTGGGATGCTGGTGGAATGGACGACGGGCGAGGGTGTCGGAGGTCGCAGATATAAAACAGGCTGTCGTCGCCTTCACTGATCCGATGAACATGGAGCGTTATGGCCGCTCTGCCGCCTGGGAACGCATCCAGCGGGCCAGCTACTATCGCGTGGGCTGGAGCGATGCCTACGGCCATGCCCTGGTCGCCACCGGCCGGACGGAGGTCATGCTCGACCCAGTGATGAACGCCTGGGATTGCGGCCCTTTCCCGCCGATCCTGCGCGAAGCGGGCGGTTATTTTGGCGATTGGGCGGGTCACGAGACCATCTTCGGCAATGAGGCGCTTTCGACCACACAGGCCTTGCTGCCGCAGGTGCTGGCCCTGATCGAAGGCGACGAACGCAAGTGAATATCCCCGAATTCCTGGTCGCCGCCGCTGAGCGCGGCTGGCTGAAGATCATCGACAAGCCGGTCGACATCGACCTGGAACTGGCCGCTGTCGCCTACGCCCTCGACGGCCAACCCGTCCTGTTCAATCACCCAATACCGAATACCCAATGCCGAATTCTTTCCGGCCTCGCCGCCGACCGCCGTCACTTCGCCCTGGCCTTGGGTTGTGAACCCGACCAGATTCTCTTCCGGCTGGCCGACGCCTACCAGCACCCGCAACTCGCGCCGCTGGTCGAGACAGGCCCCTGCCAGGAAGTGGTGGAACGTCCGGGCGATCTCAGAAGCATCCCCTTCCTCAAACACTGGTCGGACGACGCCGGATATTATGCCACTGCCGCTGTCGCTATCATCCGCGACCCCGACACCGGGCTGAATGCCAGCTACCATCGGCTGCTGCGACTCGATGCCCATCATTGCGCCGCCCGCCTGGTCGAGAATCGCGGTACGTATAGCGCCTGGCAAAAAAGCCCCGACGGTCTGCCCGTCTCGATCTGCATCGGCCTACCCTTGCATGTGCTGTTGGCCGCCAGCATGGCCCCAGCGCCGGGCGTCAGCGAACTCGACATCGCCCAGGCGCTCAACCCCACCCCGCTCGTCCGTTGTGTGACGAACGACCTCGTCGTGCCCGCAGACGCAGAATTCGTGCTGGAGGGCCGCATCACCCATCGCCTGGTGGCGGAAGGCCCCTTCGTCGATCTGACCGAGACCACCGACATCGTGCGCCAGCAGCCGGTGATCGAAATCGCATGCATTACGCATCGCCGCGGGGCTATCTATCACGCCCTGCTGCCCGGCCAGTTGGAGCACAAATTGCTGATGGGCATGCCCAAGGAACCCAGCATCTTCGCCGCCGTGAACGAAGTTGTACGCTGCAAGAATGTGAACATCACGCCGGGCGGAGCGTCCTGGCTGCATGCGGTCGTGCAGATCGAGAAACGATCGGCGGATGACGGCGAACAGGCGATCCGCGCAGCCTTCCGCGGGCACGGTTCGCTCAAGCACGTGGTCGTGGTCGATGACGACATCGATCCTTTCGACCCCGCCGAAGTCGAGTGGGCTATCGCCACCCGTTTTCAGGCTGGCCGAGACCTTTATCTTTTCCCCGACCAGCCTTCAAGCTCGCTCGACCCCTCCGCCCGCCATGTCCCTGGCCAGAAATCACGCAGCGACAAGATGGGCCTCGACGCCACCATCCCCTGGGACACGCCCGCGGGTCCCAGCCATCCTGAACATTTTGTGCGCGTGCCTTTGCCCGAAATCGATCCGGAACCATACTTGAACCGTGAAACCTGAGACCGCCATGTATCGCCTGTTTATTTCCGTCAACCTCCCGCCTGATTTGCTGGCCGCACTGGACGACTTGCAGCGTGATTTGAAGCGTCAACTCGGCGATGGGCTTTTGCGCTGGACGCGTCCCGAGGGCATTCATCTCACCCTGAAGTTCCTGGGGGACACGGAGCCGGGCCGGATTGCCGAGATCACGGATGCGCTGCGGCTGGGGATTGGGGCGCATCCGGCGTTTTCCGTGCAGGTGGGCGGGCTGGGCTGTTTCCCCAATCTGCGCAAGCCCAACGTGCTGTGGGTGGACGTGGCCGACCCCGATCGCAAGCTGCAACGACTGGCCGCTCAGGTCGACAGGACCACGGTGGGGCTAGGTTGGCCGCCGGAACAGCGTCCCTTCGCCGGGCATCTGACACTGGCACGCGTGCAAAAATACGCCAGAAACGAAGAACGCCAATCGCTTGGCGAGCGCATCGCCGGGCTGAAGATCTGCCAGGATTTGGGCGCATTGCCGGTCGCTCACATCCATTTGATGCGCAGCCAGCTCGATCCCAAAGGCTCGATCTATGCCAGCCTGGCCGAAGTCGAACTGGCGGGCGGTCGATGAACAAAATCCGGCTCGTGGCCGTGGTGGGCGGAGCCGAATGTTCGGAACAGGAAGCGGTCTGGGCGGAAGAGGTGGGGCGGTTGTTGGCCGAGCTAGGCTATGGTGTGGTCTGCGGCGGCAGGGGCGGGGTGATGGCGGCAGCCTGTCGCGGGGCGGCGAATGCGGGCGGCCTGACCGTGGGTATCTTGCCGGGCGATAATCCCGATGAGGCAAATGAGTGGGTGCAGGTCGCCATCGCCACCGGCCTGGGCGAGGCGCGCAATGCAATTGTCGCCCGCGCCGGGGTTGGGGTCATCGCCGTGGGTGGGGAATATGGCACGCTGTCCGAGATCGCCCTGGCCCTGAAATGGGGAAAGCGCGTGGCCGGGCTGGGTTCATGGCCGTTGCCCGATGTGTTTGCGGCTGAGAGTCCGGCGGAGGCTGTGAGATATGTTTTATCGGGCGTCGATTTGTAGCCCGGAGTCTTCAGCTCCCGCCCCATCCTCATCCTCGTCCTCTCGTCCATTGGCCCCTTCCCTTGCCTCCTCGCCACTTTGCCTCTCGCCTCGTCGCATCCCCCACGCCCTCGCCACGATCACCAGCGGCACAGCCAGGATCGAGGTCGCCAGAAAGGCCAGCAGGAAGATCGTGGCGACGCCAACCGCCTGAGCCTGCATCTGGCCTGTCCAGTCGGGGACATACCCGACTGCCGCCCGCAATCCCGTCACGCCCTGGCCTGCCACACCCAGGTATTCGTCGATCCCAACGCCGTTGTACCCCGCCCCGGCGCTGCCATCGGCAAAGATGCCGAGCGCCAGCAGGCCCCAAAGAGCGGGGATGCCAAGCGTCGCCAGCACGCCGCCCCGGTCTTGCAGGCACAGCCGATGATCGACCACATAGGTCGTGAGCACCAAAAGGAGGCCGGCTATGGCGCCGATGAAGAACGCCGCCCCCGGCGAAACGAAAGGCGCAGCCGCCAGACCCGCCACCCAGCCCGCGACCAGTCCCCGCGCCCCAAGCAGCGAGTCAGGATTCCCGGCGGCGAACCAGGTGTAGAGCAGCGGCAGCAATCCGCCGCCCGCTGCCGCCAGCAGGGCGTTGAGAAGCATTCGGGTAGGCTGCAAGGTTTGCCAATCGGCTAAAGGCCAGGCCAACAGCCAGCCGGTCGAGCCGACGATGATCAGGCCCGCTCCGGCTACGGCCAACAAGGGCAAATGAACCGGCGGCAATTGCGCAGGGCCTTCGCGACGCGGCCAGCGGTCGAGGAAAACCAGGATGGCGGCCAAAGCGGCAGCGCCGCCAAGCAGGAACACAAATGCGCCGCCGAAATCGACATAACCGTGGCCCATGCCCAGGTTGAAGCCGAGGTTGGCCAGCCATCCCCCGCCCTGAACCCAGTTTCCCACGATAGGAAAACCAATCGCAGCGGCCAGCAATCCGAACAAGGCGACAACGATTGCCGGAGCGCGTCCACGCAGAACAATCATCGGCAGAAGAGCGGCGGTGGTCACCCAGGGCAGTGTACTCAGCACAAGCAAATAGACCAGCGTATCTAGCCCGCCCTCCAAACCGAACCCGGCCAATCCGGCCATGCCCCAGGTCGCCCCCCATTCCTCGCTCAGCGCCGACCACTCCCACACCAGCGGATCGAACGCCACATTGTCATAGCGCAGGCCGATGCCGCCATAGTGCAGGCCAAATCCCACCAGCGCATAACCAACAATCGCCAGGACGAAGGCGGCGGTCGGGGTCAGGGCGACCTGCCGGGCTTCGTGGGCGGGCAGTCCGCCCGCTGCCACCAGGGCGATGCCCAGAGGGACGAGGAATGCCAGCGCTGCGGCCAGCAAAGGCCACATGGGGAGGAGTTCGGTTTCGGCCATGTAATCGGTATCGCCGTGAATGGTGATGCGTGAAACGTGATTGAGTGATAGAGTACGCAGTCAGTTCTCCGGCTTTGTGAGCATATGCTCAGCCTGTCACGCACGCCGAGCGATCATACCAGATGCCCAAACCCCAAGCAAAAGCCCCGCCATTGCTGATTGATGCCATGCTGGGCACGTTGGCTCGCCGTCTGCGCTGGTTGGGCTATGATGCCGAGTATCGCAACGACCTGCCCGATGAGGAGATGATAGCCATCGCTAACGAGAGCGGCCGGGTGCTGGTCACGCGTGACCGGGTGCTGGCGGGCAGGCGGGGATTGTCCAGTCTGTTCATCGTCAGCCAGGAACTCGAGGAGCAGGTTCAGGCTGTCGTCGATACACTGGGGCTGGCCCATGCACCGGCGCGTTGCACAGCCTGCAACGGTGACCTCGACCCTCTGACGGTACAACAAGCGATGCCGCTGGTCCCGCCCTACGTGGCTCGCACCCAAACGGAATTTGTGCAGTACCGGCGTTGCGCCCGCGTGTACTGGCCGGGCAGCCATTGGCCGGCGCTGCAAGCGTGGCGTCAGATTTCGCAGGAATAAAAACGCCGTCGCCCGCAGACGACGGCATCAAGGTTTTGAACGATCGGGCGATTTACAGACCGGCGGCCCGCAAATGCGAATTCAATTGAAAAGAAGTCACCGCTTCGGGATTGTATCGCACCCGCACCTGGCCGCTGCGATCATCGGCAACGACCTTCTCGACGCCGGGGATATCAAAAACCTCTTCCACGCGGCGCTTCCAATCCAAACGGTCGATACTGTTAACCCACATGGTTGTCCAAAGAAGCTGTTCGGCCATGAGTTCCTCGTTCTCGCAAAGTGAATGAATGATTCTGCTCGCGGATTATAGCACTGACTTCGAGCAAAAAGGAAACCTGAAAATCCCCTTGTCGCCTTACTTGACCCTGCCGATAGCGTCGGCTAAAATGACGTCACGATTCTCGAACAAATGAGCTAATCATGCCAGCAAAAACACGCACCCATTTCATTTGTCAGGACTGCGGCCACAGCCAGGCCAAGTGGGCCGGTCGTTGTCCCAAGTGCGGGGAATGGAACACCATGGTCGAGTACCTGGAGCAACCAGAGGGAACCGGCGCTCGCTCGGCATTTCCCATCGGCGGGGTGGTGGAGCCGGTAGCCCTGCCTGATGTCCCCGCCGACGGCGCGGAACGCATCCCCCTGGCTATCGGTGAATTCGCCCGTGTTTTGGGCGGCGGCATCGTGCCGGGTGCGGGCGTGCTGATCAGCGGCGACCCTGGGATCGGCAAGAGCACTTTGCTGTTGCAAATGGCGGCGGCGGTGGCCCAGGACGGACGCAAGGTGCTTTATGTCAGCGGCGAAGAATCAGCCAGCCAGGTCAAACGCCGGGCTACGCGATTGGGCATCGACAGCGGCGAGTTTTATCTGCTGGCGGACGTGAATCTGAACAACATCTTGCAGCAGGTCGAGCGCATGCAACCTGGCCTGATCGTGGTCGATTCCATCCAGGCGGTGTTTCTCGACGCCCTGCAAAGCAGCGCCGGCAGCGTCAGCCAGGTGCGAGAGTGCACATCGCTGCTGCTGCGGCTGGCCAAGACATCGGCCATTCCCATCTTTCTGGTGGGACACGTGACAAAGGAGGGGTCTATCGCCGGACCTCGGGTGTTAGAGCACATGGTCGATACGGTACTCTATCTGGAGGGCGATGGATTCCACAGCTATCGGCTGTTGCGCTCGATCAAAAATCGCTTTGGTTCGACCAATGAGATCGGCGTGTTCGAGATGAACGCACAAGGCATGGCCGAGGTGACGAATCCGTCCGAGGTGTTCCTGGCCGAACGGCTGCCCCAGGCTGCGGGCAGCGCCATCGCCGTGCCGGTGGAGGGTACGCGGCCCCTGTTGGTGGAAGTGCAGGCCCTCGCCTCCACGACCTCCTTTCCCCAGCCCCGCCGCACCGCCAATGGCGTGGATTTCAATCGCCTGCTATTGATCGTCGCCGTGCTGTCCAAACGCGTGGGTCTGCGGCTGGCGGATCAGGATATCTTTGTAAACGTAATCGGCGGGCTAAAAGTATCGGAACCGGCCTCCGACCTGGCTATCGCCGTGTCGGTCGCTTCCAGCGTGCGCAACAAACCCGTGGCCGCCGACCTGGTGCTGGTGGGCGAAGTTGGTCTCAGCGGCGAACTGCGCTCGGTCAGCCAACTGGCCCGGCGTTTGTCGGAGGCGCAAAAGCTGGGATTCAAGCGGGCGGTGGTGCCGCGCCCGGCCAAACGCCGCGAGGGCGGCGACGCTCTGCCCCCTGGCATTGAACTGATCGAGGCCAGATCACTGGCTCAAGCGATCGAGTCCGCCCTTATTCTTTGACGTAGGCTTGGCCGTCGGCGGCAGGCGGAACCGTGCGGCCCACCACGCCAGCCAGCACGATCATCGTCACCAGATAGGGTAGGATCAGCAGCCATTCGCTGGGGATCGGCACTTGCGCTCGCCCCAGGATTTGCAGCTTGGCTTGCAGCGCGTCCGCCAGACCGAAGATGAGCGATGCGCCGTATGCACCCAACGGCGTCCATTGCCCGAAGATCATAGCGGCCAGACCGATGAAGCCTTTGCCGGCGGTGAGCAATTCATCGAAGCGCCCCACCGAACCGATGGTGAAATATGCGCCGCCAACGCCGGCAATCATGCCCCCGATCATCACGTTGATATAGCGCACCCGAAATACGTTGATGCCCAGGGTGTCCGCCGCCCGCGGGTGCTCGCCCACGGCCCGTGTGCGCAAGCCCCAGCGCGTGTACCAGAGCATGAAATGGATGGCAATCACTGAGATGAAAAGGATGTAGACGATGGCGTTCTGGTTGAAGAACACTGGCCCCAAAATCGGGATTTGCGAGAGGCCGGGGATGGCGATCTTGGGGAAAACGCCGCCGCTATTCAATTCGGGGTTGGGCTGCAAATAACGCTGGCTGATAAAGCTGGTCATACCGGCGGCGAAAATGTTGATAGCCACGCCGGCGATGATCTGGTCGACGAGGAAGCGAATCGCTAGCACGGCCAGAACCACGCCCAAAACGCCGCCTGCGATGATGGCGCCCAACAATCCCCACCATTGGCTGGCGAACAGGCTGGCGACCAGCGAGGCCATCATCGCCCCGGCCAGCATCTGACCCTCGATGGCGATGTTGATCACGCCCGATCGTTCACACATCACGCCGCTCAGGGCTGCGAAAGCGATGGGCGTGGCCGCCGCCACCGTGAAGGTGAGAATGCCAAGCAGGTTGATATTCTTGTCACGCGTGGCCCAGACCAGGAAGGCGGCCACAAAAATCAGCATGACCACGCCCAGCACCAGCGTCACCCGTTTGAACCCGCGCACGATCTGATAGACGCCCAGGACGGCGACGATGATGGCAAAGACAAACAGCGTCAGTTGCGTCGGCAGCACGAGGTCGGGAACCTGGATGATCTTCTCTTTGGTGGTCGGGTTCAGCTTCAGGGTGCTGACCATGCTGCTATCCGAATTGAGGGCGAATAAGCCGAAAATGGCCGCCGCCACCAACAGGAAGAAGATGCCATAAATCATGGCACGACGCCGCGCTTTGCGTTCGGCCAATGAACCCGGCGCTGGAGCGGTCATGGTGCTTGCTGTCATGATGGGCTACCTATGTGGAGGATCGTGTGATGGTCATTTGGTCAGGATTTGGTATTCAGTATTGGATATTTCGATAAACTTTTGCCGGGCTAATACCCACTATCCAATACCCATTTACGAACCCCAGCTCGTGGTAAAGATGGGGGCGGCTTCTTCGTCCGGCGCACGCAGCCTGTAGATCCAGCGGATGATTTCAGGGGCGGCGATAAAGACGATGACGAGGGCCTGGACGATGGTGACGATGTCGATGGGAATACGGGCGACCGATTGCATACGGGTGGCGCCATTGCGCAAAGTGCCAAACAAAAGCGCCGCCAACAACACGCCGACCGGGTGACTACGCCCCAAAAGCGCCAGAGCAATCGAGTCGAACCCCAGGCCGCCCGAAAAACCCAGGGCGACGAAACGATCCACCGCCAGAGCCTGCACGGTTCCGGCCAGCCCCGCCAACGCCCCGCCAAGCGCCATGATAAAGACCCAGGTGCGCTTGACGTTGATGCCGCTATACGTGGCAGCGTGCGGATTGGCGCCTGACATGCGGATTTCAAAGCCGGTCGTCGCTTTGTAAAGCAGCCACCACACGATGGCTACCACGATCAGAGCCAGGAAGAAGCCAGCATGAAAACGATTGCCGGTCGTGCTGAAAAGCTGCGGGATTTGGGCGCTGGGCAGCACGGGCGGGGTGAGCGGCAGGTCGGGCCGGGCCATGGGGCCGCCCACTTTGAGCAGCCAGGCGCTGAGGATGATCGCAATCCAGTTCATCATGATGGTGTTGATCACCTCGTGGCCGCCGGTATAAGCCTTGAGCAAGCCGGGAATGCCGCCCCAGATAGCGCCGCCGATCATGCCGGCCAGAATCGCCATGGGCAGATGAACATACCAGGGCAGACCCGTAAAGGTATATCCCACAAAGACCGCACTCAGCGCCCCAACCAGCAATTGTCCTTCCACGCCGATGTTGAACAAACCGCCCTGGAAACCCACCGCCACAGCCAGACCGGCGAAAATGAATGGCACCGATGTGGTGAGGCTTTCGGCCAGCGGCACCATGGCGCGGGCCAATTCATCGGTTCCGCCGCCGCTAATGGCTGTGCCCACGCCTTTCCATATCTCGACGACGCCCAGCGAGCCGGAAAGCAGCGAGCCGTAAGCCAGGGCGACAGCTTTCCAGGTGGCCGAGAGCGCGGCTCCGGGCGCACTGAAAAAGTCCCCCCAGGCAGCCATGACCACCGAATCGGTCAGGACGATCAGAATGGCGCCGATGACCAGGGCGGTGAAAACGGAGAGGATGGGAATCGCCAGAGCGTAATAGGCGGATGAACTGCGATGCCTGGCTCTGGTTTCATCGTCGTTATTTTGAATGTCGGGTGCGTTGGTGGTTGCCTCGGCCATAAGGATACTCCGATGGGGCGTCCGGTTGACAGGGGAGAGGAGCGGGCGTGGTTGTTAGATATTGGGTATTGGATACGGGTCATCGAATGCAACGCCCTCATATCCAATACCCAATATCCAACAAATCAGTTGTGAGAAATACTCTAAATCGCTAACTGGCTTAAGAGATAGTCGTGTAAGGCCGCAGCATCGACCGCATAGGCCATATCGACGGTACGGCCGCCGGTTTTGACGGGAAGAGTGCGTCCGGCTTCGTTGCCATCGGCAATGATACGGCAGAGTTCGGGACGAGTGGAGACGAGATCGGGGCTGCCCAAAGCGGCGGTCGTGAGCACATCCCAGAAACAATAATGCGGGTTGTGGGCCACGCCCGCCCAGAGTTGTCCTGCCAGATCGGATACGGGATAGCGGCGCTGGCGGGCCAGGCGTTGGCGAAAATCGACGGTGACCGGGACCTGGTCGGTGACGTCAAGCGGGAAAAGCGTGATCGGGACCGGGCTGTCCCACACGGCGGCGGCGGCGACGGGGTCCCAATAGGCGTTCCATTCCGCCGAACCGTCGTGCACGCCGGGGTCATCGTGGACATTGCCGGGGACGAAGAGGGCGCCGCCCATCCAATACAGTCGCTCGATCTTCTGGGCTAACCCAGGCTGCTGGCCGAGCGCCCAGGCAAGTTGGGTCAGGGGGCCTGTCGCCAACAGGGTGACGGGACGGGGAGCCTGGGCCAGCAAAGCCGCCAGATGTTCATGGCCGGGCCGGGGATCAAGTTCGGGCAGGGGCAGGTCGCGTTCATTCAGGATCGGCAGCGCATCGCAGGCGAAACACTCTTTGCGCCACTGCCGGGGAAAGGCATTCTGGCCTCGTAAATTCCCGCCGGATACAGACACGTCATCACGCCCCATCAATGCCAGCAGTTTGCGAGTCGCTGACAGGGCAGGCCGGAGATAGCAATCCGCCGGAGTCACGGTGACGCCCAGCACTTCCACATCCGGGAAAGTTAGCAACAACAACAGCGAGATGTAATCATCGACGCCGCCATCGTGATCGAGGATGACAAGACGGGGGAAGGGCATTTGGAAATGGTAAAGAACGTAAACGTTAGCTAAAGATTGAAGATTAAGGATTGGTCTGGTTACTGTGTGGGACTGATTTGGTCTTGATAATTAATCTTCAATCGTCAATCACTCAGGTAACGAATTCCTTGTCGACATCGCTGCGGCCAGGAGCATGCGCCAGAGCTTCTTCCAGGCTGCTGCCAGCCATCATCAGGCCGACCTGCTCCTTCGAAACGTCGTTGGCATCGACGATGGCGGTGAATCGGCCCTGGAACATCACAGCGATGCGGTCGGAGAGACCCATGATCTCATCCAATTCCGCCGAAACCAGCAATACGGCCACGCCGTCATCCCGCTTTTCGATCAAGCGGCGATGAATGTACTCGATAGAACCTACGTCGAGGCCGCGTGTGGGCTGGCTGGCGACCAGCAGCTTGATGGGCCGGCTGAATTCGCGGGCGACGATCACTTTCTGCTGGTTGCCGCCGGAAAGATTGCGCACGGGCACATCCGGGCTGGGCGTGCGGCAATCAAATTCAAAAATCAGCCGCGTAGCCTGCTCGCGGATGGCAGCCTGGTCGACGCGCAGACCATGCGAGAAGGGCTCACGATAATAGGTATTGATAACCATGTTCTCGGCCACAGAGAAGCTGAGCACCAGCCCGTCCTCCTGGCGATCCTCCGGCACATGCGCCACCCCGGCTTCGGTGACTTTGCGCGGCTTGGCATTGGTCAGGTCCTTGCCTTCGATCAAAACCTGGCCGTCCTGTACAGTCCGCAGTCCGGTCAGCCCCTCGACCAACTCCGTCTGGCCGTTCCCCTGCACGCCGGCGATCCCCAGCACTTCGCCAGCCCGCACATCAAAATCGACGCCATTCACGGTCATTTGCAGGCGATCATCGAGCACCTTCAGGTTCTTGACCTGCAAGATCGGTTCCCCGGCGACGGCGGCGGTCTTGTCCACAGTCAGGGCCACCTGGCGTCCCACCATCATTTCCGCCAATGTGGCCTGATTCGCTTCGCCGGTCCTGGTCTCGCCGACCACTTGTCCGCGGCGCAGCACGGTCACATAATCGGAGAGAGCGAGCACTTCGCGCAATTTGTGGCTGATGAAGATGATGCTGACGCCCTGTTCGCGCAGGGAATGCAGGATATCGAAGAGATCGTCGGCCTCCTGCGGGGTGAGCACAGCGGTCGGCTCGTCCAGGATGAGGATGTCGGCGTTGCGATACAGGACCTTGATGATCTCGACGCGCTGGCGCACACCGACCGGCAGGTCTTCGACTTTGGCTTCCGGATCGACGTGTAGGCCATACTTCTCCGACAATTCACGAATCCGCGCTGACACAGTTTTCCGATCGAGCACCATGCCTTTCATCGCCTCATCACCCAACATCACATTTTCGGTGACGGTCAGCACCGGCACGAGCATGAAATGCTGGTGAACCATGCCGATGCCCTGGCGAATAGCGTCCGTGGGGCCGGTGATTTTCACCTGTTTTCCGCGAATGAATATCTCACCCTCGTCCGGATCATACAATCCATACAGGATATTCATCAGTGTGCTTTTCCCCGCTCCGTTCTCCCCCAACAGCGCGTGGATCTCCTTTTCCTCCAACTTCAGGTCGATGTGATCATTGGCTAAAACACCGGGAAAGCGCTTGGTGATTCCGCGAAGTTCGAGCACCGGGGCCATGGGCGTTGTCCTCTATGAGAATGGGGATATTTGGTATTGGAGATTGGCTACAGATCGACGAATCGACCGATAGCCAGTATCCAACATCAAATAGGCTCCGGCGGTGCGAGACGACGCCCGCACCGCCGATTGAACGTTATCAGATTGGATGGACTTTACTTCACAGCAACGTCGCCGTCGATGATGGCCTGCTGCAATTCAGCAAGCTCGGCTTTCAGTTCGTCGGAAACCTTGTCCTCGAAATCGTGGAATGAGCCAAGGCCCACACCGCCGTTGCTCAACGTACCGACGTAGTCGCTGCCGCCAGCGAACTCGCCCTTCATGGTCGCGGCTACGGTGTCGAAGACGGCCTTGTCCATGTTCTTGAGGATGGAGGTCAGCCATGCATCGCTGAATTCAGGGGCGGAGACGTACTGGTCGGTGTCGACGCCGATGATCATCAGGCCTCGATCCTGCG
>JAGFJG010000110.1 GCA_024102915.1 Caldilineales bacterium | reverse complement strand
GGTCGCGGGCGAGGTCGCGGGCGAGGGCGCGGGCGAGGGCGAGGGCGAGGGCGAGGGCCCATGCTCGCAACGCCGTGGCGCTGTAGCGCCACGGCGTTCGACCCTGCGCCGTCATTTCAATGTCTATCTCCCGCTGTACACGTGTCGCTGTTTTCTCCGCCCATGCCAGCACAGTCGCCAGTTCTCCCGCCTGGGACATCTTCTGCAATGCCTGCACAAAGGTCACGAAAAAGGCGTCTGCATCATCAAGCATGCTGGCCACCAGCAGGAACACTTCGCGCCAGCGGTCGTCGGCGGCATGGGCGACCAGTTCCTGCAAAGAGCCGCGGGCCTCGTTGTCGACGATATAGCGAGCGGCGAAGTATTCCTGAAAGGTGAGGTGCGAGAAAGAATAGATGCGGCGGGAACGTTCGACCAGCAGGCCGTGCTGGGCGGCAATGGCCTTCAACACCGCCTCGCCGTCGATATCCACCTCTTCCGGCGCTTCCGGCACCCGGGCCAGGTACTCGACCAATTGCTTTTCCAGCCCCCGTTGCGGCACGAAGTATTCGCCGCGGCTGAAGGTGTCGTGGGCGACGCGGGCCAGCATCTGGCGCTTGCGGCCCAACGACAGCTTGCGATAGACCTCCTCCCGCTTGATTTTGCGCGATGTGTCCCACTTGCGCAGCAGGGCATCGACGGCGTCTTCGTACACCTCCACGCGGCGGGCGGGAAAGGCCAGGGTCTCTTCGTAGGCGATGCACAGCAGGGTCAGCAACAACGGATTCTGCGTCAGTTCCAGGATGCCCTGGTTGTCGGGTTTGGCCAGGTCGTCCAGCATGCGCTGGCGGGTGTCGTCGTGGGCGATGAACCAGCGCCCGATGAAATTCTGCACCTGCTCCGGCGTGAAGTCGGCCATCTCCACATAGGTAAAGCCCTCGAAGGTGTAGTCGGTGGCGGCCACGCGGCAGGTGACGACCACCACGCTCTCGCCATACTGGCGGGCGAAGTCACGGATATCGTCGATCACCTCGCCACGCAGGTCGCCCGCCTCATTCACCTCGTCCAGGCCGTCGAACAGGACCAGGGCTTTGCCTTTCTCCAGCATGCGTTCGATGAAGGGCCGGGCGTTGGCGAAATCGCAGATGGCGAACTGGCGCTCGATGAAGGCGAGCAGGCTTTCGTCCGCGTCCGAGTATTCTTTGAGGGAGACGAAGATGGGCACATAGGGCAGTTGGGCGTGCCCCTTTGCCGCCCACACCGCCAGGTACTTGAGAAAGGTGGTCTTGCCCGCCCCCGGCTTGCCCAGGATATAGAGCCTGTCGGTCTCGGCCAGCATGTCTAGCCCCGGCTTCCGTTCCTCGCGCTGGTGCAGCGACGTCGCCCGCTCGCGTTGCCGGAACCATTCTTGCAGGTTTTCGATGTCATAGCGCTGCATGGCCAGCGGCTTGGACAGCACGTGCACATCGGTGAAGATGTCGAGCAGGTTGGCGGGTTTGGCCTGGCCGTAGACCTGTACCCGGTCGTACTGTTTGACGATTTCATCGCGATAGCGGCGGGCGGCGAGGGCTTCTGATCCCGCTTTTTTGGCCTTACCACCTGTGGCATCCCACAGTGCCGTGCCCACTTCTTTGGCGATTTCCGCAAAGATAGGAACGAGCGGATCGGGTATGGTCATCGGGTCGGGAGCGGACATGGGCGAACTCCTGGGAGACTGGCGGAAAAATCGGACTAACCCCGCTCGAATTGTAAGGCGTTAGAATGCGTCGAACAAACTATGGCAAACCGCCAGAATCCCCTTTCGGCACGTAAACGCTGCGGGGGCGCACCTCGATGCCGCTCAACGTGCGCGGGGACAGGCTCTCGTCCAGCGGTTCCCGCCGATAATACTGGTCGAGCAATTCCAGTAGTTGCGGTTCGGTTTCAAAATAGGGGCTTTCGTCCGAAATGATCCTGGCGTAGTAGTGCGTGGAAATGCGCTCGATCAGGTCGGGCGGCAATGGCTCCTGACCGCGCTGCCGCCCGTGCCAGAGCGATTGGATGTGAACGGCGGCAGCCTTGTCCGCCCAAAGCGCGTAGGCGGGATGCAGCATCACCCAGACATCGCCCTCGGTCGATGCCAGATATGAAATCAGGGCGTCGCCGCTTGCACGCATGGTTGCATCCGGTACGAATTGGCGGGGCGCGTAGGGCAGCGAACGCCAGGCCAGGACATACTGTGCGATGATCAACAGCGCCACCGCCAGATACAGCGCAAGGTGGCGATTGCCTGTCCTGTCACTGAGAGCCTTCGCCGCCAGGGCCGGTGATAAACAGAGCAGGGTGTACCCCAACATCAGGTTGTTGAGGTTGCCGCCGACCGAGGCGCGTCCGGCCACGGAGACGAAGACGGCGACGGCGATCATGAGCAGCCAGTGGGAGCGCTGACTACGATGGCGCAGTTGAAAGGCGATTGCCAGACCCAAAAGGACGATCAGCCCGCCCATTGCGCCCAGGAACTCGCGCGTCAGAGTCGGCAGGATACGGCCAGGATCAACGGGGCTGGCGTAGGCGATGCCTAACACGTAATACCCGAACCAGCCGTCAGTGCTAAGCTGAAGCCAAACGCTCGGCAGGATCGCCAGAACCCCCAACGGGGCCAGATACCAGATAATTTTGGCCCGGCTGACATAAATCAGGTATGCAGCAACAACGACGGCAATGATGAGGCCGTTCTGTTTGGTAAGAATGGTCAGCCCCATCAACGCACCAGCCAGCGCCAGTCCGAGTCGTGTACGGTGACCATAGATGGCGGCCGCCATACCGGCGATGACCAGCAGCCCGAACAGTGCATCCACCCTCGCCAGATCATACCATCCCCCGCTCAGGCGAAAGCCCGCCAGGAAAAGCGCTGCACAGGAAATTGCAATCACCCGCCCAGCCTGTTCTCGCCGACTCACAAAGTACAGGATCACCGCCGTGAGGAGCACGCTGGTCAGGGAGATGAGCCTTAACGGCCACAGGACTGGCCCGGTCAGTTTGAGCAGCAGCCCGCCGATCCATGTGTACAAAGGCATGTACACCTGCGGGACGAAATCGGCGTTGGGGGGCAGATAAACCGCCTGACCCGTTGCGCCTCGCCAGGCCTGTAGCAGCATGGCGTTCTCGATGAAGTCCAGGTCGTATGGATAGGTGATCCGGCTAATGGCAATGGCGAGATAGATCGCTGTCATTCCCACGGCGAGCAGCAACAAGAGGCCAGACAGGAATCGAGTCCATACGGGATTCGGCGAGGCGATTTCAGACCATCGACGCAATCTCAAATTGGTTCATCCCCAAAAGCAGCCGCGCATACGATCAGGCGCAGTCCTACAAATTCGCCTTGAAAAACTCGATCGTTCGCCGCATCGCCTCATTGAAATAAGGCGCATCGATATTGTGCCCGCCACCCTCATATTGATAAAACTCGTGCAGTTTGTTGGCCGCTACCAGCGCGGCCGCCAGGTCGATGGAATAGCCGATATTGACGATGTTATCGTTGACGGCGTGGTGTAATTGCAGCGGCGCCTGCAACTGGTCGAGATGCTCGGTCAGTGAGACGGCCTGCCAATAGGGTAAGGTTGTGTCGGGCGGGCCGTAGGCTTCGCGAATCTGTTGGCCGATGCGGCGGCTGGTGGTCTGCACGGCGGGATTGTACGAGGGGTCGTCAATGGCGTAGCGCGAGAAATCATCGTAGCTGTACACCGCCCCCGCCCAGATCACCCCAGCCTTCACATCTGGCTCGACCAGCATCGCCCGCAGCACCAGGTTCCCGGCCATACTGTGTCCCCACATGCCGATCCCCTGCGGATCGACATAATCGAGCGTTTGCAGGCTCTTCAGCGCTGAAATTGCATCGATCGAATAATCAGGTGAGAAATAGGTTCCGGTCGGCTCGCCCTCGGAATTGCCGAAGCCGCGCAGATCGATCTTGAAAACGACAAAACCATTGCGCGCCAATGAATCGACGTAAGCCACGTATCGCTCGGTCGTGCGATATTGGTTGGGCGGGATGTAGCCGTGGTTGAAGACGATGGCCTTGAAACCGCCTTCCGGCGGATCGCCGAAGGGCACGGTCAGCAGCCCGTAGATTTTGTTGCCTTCCGAGATGTAGCTGGCGATGTAACGCGAATAATTAGCGCCGTTTTCCAACTGCTGCTCGATGGTGATCTCGCTGCCTGCAATATCGCGCTGCAACAGGGCGGGAATGGTCAACTCATTCCCGATCTCGAAACCAGGGGTCGGCGTCGGCTCAACGGTCGGGGACGGCGTGAGGGTGGGCGAGGGGGTCGAGGTCGGCGACGGGGTGAGGGTCGGCGCGGTTGTCGGCGTCACAGTCGGCGAAGGCAGGACCACGGGCGTTTCTATGACGTTGGGTTGCGCTGCTTCCGCCTGCGTCGCCGCAGACGACAGCGACGCAGGGTTGCAGGCCGTGACAAGCCCTAAAAGGACGGTAAGGATGAAGATGGCGCTAAGTTGTCCATATTTCATGAGTTCATTGCACCCCCTGGTTGTTCATCAATAGTGGTAGCCACAGCGGCGGCACGCCCACCCCTATCGTCAACCCAGCCCGTTCCTCTGCAACAAAGACGCGACCATCGCTCACGTCCAGACCCAGCACCCGGCTCACCGTGTTCAGATGACCAAACTCGACCGGCGACTGAGGTATCGAGATATCGATCACGGCCACGCCCGATGTATCCGCCGCGACATATGCCAACTGGCCTTCCAATCTGACTTTGCGGGCCTGACCGAAGGACTTCAACTGCCCGACGGCCATTGGTGACGCCGACGTGGAAATATCGACGACAATCAAACCCTCGTCCCAGTCGGCCACGTACGCGTAATCGCCTGCCACCGCCACATCCGTCGCCATGCCTGCCGTATTCAGCGTCGTGATCACAGAGGGAAGCTTGGGGTCGGTGATGTCGACGACCACCAGGCCTGTAGCCTGCGCCGCCACATAGGCGACAGAGCCCTGCACCGCCACATTCTGCACATCGCCGGGGATAGCAACTTCACCAATCTTTTGCGGCATGGTGGGATCGGTGATATCGATAACCCGCAGGCCGCTGCCATCGGCGACATAAGCGATATCATCACTGAGCGTGAGACCATCGGCTGACCCGTCCGTATCGTAACTCCCCACCTCCATCGGGGCAGCCGGATTGCTGATGTCGATCACGCGCAGTCCTTTGCCCTCATTCGCCACGTAGGCATGGTTTTGCTTGACGGCTAAAGCCCAGGCTCTGCCCGGCGTCCGGGTGATTCCGACAAGTTCCGGCGCTTCGGGGTCGGTGATATCAATCACGTTGAAGTCACCGGCATAGTTGGTTGTGTAAGCGAACCCATCACGCACGGCCACATCGGTAAGAGGTCCCGCTGTCGCCGCAACTCCCTGGAAAGCCGGCGTCGCTGGTACGCTGATATCGTAGATGCGCAAACCTGCATAGCTATCGGCGACGAATGCCAGGTCATTGACTACCGCCAAACCGTAGGCATAACCCGGTACAGCGCCCGTGCCCGTCAGCTTGGGAGTGGACGGATCGGAGACATCGACGATGTTCAAACCCGACCATCCCCCTGACGCCACCACATAATCACCCTTTGCTTCCAACCGCCTGACATAACCTGCCTCCGGCAATTCGCTCAACCCCATGGGAGCGCTGAACGTCGTGATATCGATCACACGCACGCCTCTGCCGCCGTCGCCTAAATAGGCGTAGGTCTCGTTCAAAGCGACGCCCCAGGCGCTGCCCGCCGTATCGAGATGTCCGGCCTCTGTGATATTGGCCGGGTCTGTCGCATCCAACGCGTAAAACCCATCGGCGCCTGCGCCCACATACACCCTGGGTCCGCTCGACGCCACGCCATACACCTGGGGCCCAACATACGCGCCCAATTCGGCTGGCGCTGCCGGATTGGTGATATCGATCACGCGCAGCCCGCCCGATGCTGCGGCCACATAGGCGCGGCTGCCGTCTACCGTCACGCCATAGGCCGTTCCTGGCATGTCCAGGCTGGCAACCGATGCCATCACAGCAGGCGTGGTGACATCAAATACCTCAATATCCGCCTGTCCCGCCGCTGCCAGCAAATAGTTCCCTGTGATCGCCAGGTCCTCCACAAAATCGGCCAGCACGATACTCTCTCCCACAACTTCCGGCTGTGTGGGATTGCTGATGTCGACCGCCAGCACGCGATGTCCATTTCCCACATACGCCATCGTCCCGTTGACGGCGACTGCATATGATGATCCTCCGATCTGGCCTTCCTGGCGTATCCACATCTGTGGCGGTGAAGCTGCCGTCCGCATAAGGCCTGCCGGATCAGGCGCGTCCGCAAAGACATCCACCGTTGCGATTGCAATTGCCATCAGCACGAGCAGGATAGTCGTTAACGGAAGCGCAATCGAGGAGAAATAACCAAATCCATTGTCAGCCTGAGGTTGCTTGATCATTGTCGAGTATTCCAGTGTTAAAGGGATGGGCCGGGATTCCAGTGCGAAAGTCGTTCACGAAGGCAACATCATAAGGATTTGCGCCAAGCTCTGCAAGCAAAATTGTGAGCACCACGTGTGACTCATCCCGACCGGATTGCGCCAGAATTCCGTCCTATCCTGACGTGGATGTCTCACCACCTCACAACCTTACGCAACCGTTACCGTGAAAATATCCTCTCGCGCTCGACTTCTCGCCATCATCGCACTGCTGACCCTGCTATCCGGTCAGATTGCGATCCCCATCAGCCGCGCAGACCCACAATCCGGGACGGATACGACGCTGACCGCCAGCGATCATTTCGGCGTGTGGATTCTGGACCCGCACACTTCGGCTGCATCCACGCCGATGCGCAACGCCGGGGCAAAATGGACGAGAGTGGCCATCAGTTGGGAGGGCGCACAACCATCGCCGGGCGTGTACAATTGGGGCGGGAGCGATGCCAAAGTCAGCGCCGTACGCGCCAAAGGCTACAACATTATCCTGTCGGTGATGTCGAATCCGAGTTGGGCAGCCGCCACAAAATGCGGCCCCATCAAGTCGGAACATATCGCCACGTACGCCGAATTCATGCGGCAGGTCGTGCTGCGTTACAGCGGCGGTTCGTATGGCGTCCGGTATTTCGAGCTGGGCAATGAACCGGACAACAGCGACACCGTCTCATTCGCCTGGGTGGGCGGATGCTGGGGCAAGGGGCCGAATCAGGCCGCCGGCGCGGGCGGCGACAAGTACGCTGCGATGATGAAGCAGGTTTATCCGGCCATGAAGTCGGCCAACAGCAATATCATCGTCACCAATGGTGGTCTGGGCTATGATTCCTGGCTGAGCGAGGGCGGGCCGTTCGACCCCGATTTCGTGGATGATTTCCTGGCCGCGGGCGGCGGCAACGCCATCGATGCCATCACCTATCATTATTACGACGCCTTTTCGTACAAGTGGGGATCGGTGGCGGGCAAGGGCGCAGCGTTGCAGAACAAAGTCAGGGCGGCCACCGGCAAGACCAAGCCTCTGATCCTGACCGAATTCGGCACGCCCAGCAGCAAACCGGCCGGTAACGGCGACCCAAACAACTACAACACTATCGACCAGGCACGCTTTTTGTTCAGGGGATTCAGCCAGGGCATCGCCGCCGGCATCTATCCCATGCTGTGGTTTCAGGCTTTTGACAGGCCTGAATTGTCGGGCGGCTATTCCTATGGCCTGATGCTCACCAACCTCACGAAGAAACCCTCGTACATCGCCTACCAGACGCTGGCTTCCGAGCTATCGGGTTACGCCTTCCAGGAGAAGCTGACGCAATTAGGCAATCAATTCGAGGGCTACAGCTTTGGCGCGGGCGGGAGCATCCGGGCCGTGGTCTGGCGCAACGCCAGCACGACACAGCCTCTCCGGTTCAATGTGGGTGGGATGGGGAACGATCTGCGCCTGGTTGATATCGCCGGGGCCGTGCACTTGCTGAAAGATGGCAGCGCTCAGGATGTGGATGGCAGCAAGGATGGCTTCGTGACGACGAATATCGGCATTGATCCGGTCATCGCCAGCGCCAAGCCTGTGGCTCCGCCCACACCCACGCCCACCCATACGCCCCAGCCGACGAATACACCCACGCGCACCCCGACCAAGACCGTGACCCCGACCGCAGTTCCCTCGAACACGCCAACGCCCACACGCACGGCGACCGCCAGCCCGACCCAAACGCCCACGTTCACCCCCACGCCTTCGCCCACCCATACGCCGACGGCGACGCCAACCGCAACATCGTCGCCCACGTCCTCGCCGACTGCCACCGATACCCCTTCGCCCACGCCGACTCCAACCGCAACTGCCACGGACACGCCCGCCTCCAGCCCGACGCCCACCCCTACGCCGACGGCGACCCCCACCGCAACATCGTCGCCCACGCCTTCACCCACATCAACACCAACCGTCACGTCCACGCCAACATCATCGCCGACGCCAACCCCTGTTATTTACCGACATCACCTGCCGCTTTACTTGCATTCCGCCCACGGATGACACAGATTCTTGCGATTACAGACTCTCTACGCAAACTGCCGCTTGAGCCACCGGGTCAGGATATCTGAGTATTCGTCGACCAGCGGCCCCTCGTCCCCGTGAATCCCGGCGTGGGCAATGGATATCATGAAGTGATTTGCTCCCTCGATCTGATGGACGGTTAAGTCGCCGGGGCCATGCTCTTGCCAGCGGGCGATGCTTGGGGCAATGGGAACCCAGGGGTCGCGTTCCGCATAAAGCAGCAATATCGGCACGGCGATCTTCCGCATGACCGGCAGGGGATCGAAATCCATCTCTTGACGCCACTTCTCGACCAATGGGTTTTCGGGCAGGGAATCGTCGAAATAGCCGAATTGAAACCACGGCTGCTGTCGGGCTGAATCCAGCATTTGCTGTACATCCGACCGCTCGGCTTTTTCCCGATAGTAGTCGTCCACCTGATCCCGCAACGCCAACATCCGCCCAATCGCCTGTTCGGAGAAGCCCTGCGCCCGCAGTTCAAACTCGGCGCTGTAGTTCATCTGCTCGGCTGGGGTCATTCCCACGGACGACACGGCCACAACACAGGCGATGTCGGATGAGTTCGCCGCCGCCAGCGGTGCAATCCACCCGCCCTGGCTCATCCCCCACACGCAGATGCGTTCCGGGTCGATCTCGCCGCTTGATTTGAGAGACGCAATCGCCGCCAGCGCATCATCGGCCAGATCGAAAAAGGAGGCCGTCGCGAAATCGCCGGTCGATTCGCCAGAGCCTCGCCTGTCATAGACAAACGCCGCAATGCCGTGCGCTGGCAGGACGTCCGCCAGATGTTGATAGACGCCAAACTCGCGCGTGGGCGCGTGGGACGCGTGGGTGACGACGACGACCGGGCAAGGATCATTCGTCTTCGGTTTTGTCAGTGTGCCCTTGAGCAGCACGTCATCGTTGCGGAAGCTGATTTCTGCTTTCATTTTCGATGTCAAGTCAAACGCTGGTCAGGGATTCTTTGCACATATCCTATACAACTTGATTGACCCGAATCACCCTAAACTCCGCTCTGTCCTTCAGATATTCGAATTCGGTCACACCGCCGAAATCAACACGGAAGCGGTAGCGCTGAAACACCGCCAGCCCCAAGATATTACAGAGGAACAGCCGAATGTAGCCTTCATGTGAGAAGATGGCCACAGGTTGGTCGAGCCTGATCAGGTCCGCCAGAAGGCTATCCTGGCGATGCTTGACATCAACGCCGCTTTCCCCGCCAGGAAATAAGAAGTCCTGATTCATTTGTTGGAGATGGACGTAGGTTTCGGGATACCGCTCCCGCAGAGTCCTCTCATCGATCTGTTCAATCACCCCATTGTCGATTTCATTCACCCGGCCATCGATGTCGGGGACGAGATTCAGGATTCTTGACGCAGGTATAGCCGTTTGCTGCGTTCTCCGATACTCGCTGACGATGATTCTTTCGCTGCCTTTGTCGCTCAAATAGGCGCCAAGCCTCTCGGCCTGCTCAATCCCTCTGTCGGTGAGAGGATTGTCCTGATGGTTCAGCGCTTTGTTGAAGTAATCTTTACTCGTGTCTCTCTCACCGTGGCGAATAAGATAGATGATCACAGATTCTCCTTAATGAGATATCGGAGCCCTTGAACTAAGCAAGTGCTGGAATGAGTCTCAAGCAAAGCCAGAAAATATTGTAATCAATGAAGGACACATCACTGTTATATCTCTTCGATGAACCTTGCGCTCAGACCATTGTCTCCGGGGGATGCCCCTGCAAGATTCATTAAGAAGCTGCGTAATTGAGTTTCATACCTTGATCTACTCAGGTTCGGCTCCGGTTGGTGGTTCGGAATGGCTGAGCGATTGTTAGATAAAGCTCGACCATCCCAGGATGATCAATATCGTCTGAATTACCGCTGCTATGGGAGGAAATGGCAGATCGAATCCCCACCAATACACTGCGCCCGGCACAAGTAAAACAATGGCGAGAATTGCCCCCGACCTATAGCCGCCCCATAGTAGATAGCCGGCGATGAGTTCCAGGATGGAGATGAGTAGGAATCCAACCAAAAGCAGCACAGTCGTTGGTAGGCCATGGCGCTCGAAAGCGCCGCCCCCGTATGCGGGAAAGCCGAAGACCAGCGGGATCCCTCGGCCTATTGCGAGATTCCTGATCGCCATGAGGCAAGGTATGCCAAGACCAAAAGCGAATAGCCAGGAGATTGCGGCAGCCACCCGGAGAGAGATTGGAACGTTCATGGTATTTCCTTGCGCGGTACTCAGGTTCGCGCATCAATTCAGTTCTTCCTCAACGGGAATCATATCCCGCTATCACAACCTGTCAAACACCGCCGAAACCATGTGGGAAGCTCGAATGTCTTTTAGAATTGTAATCAGGCAATAGCCATCCAACGGGCGGCGAATGAACTACCCGAAACGATCTGTTCACCAGTCAAATTATGGCCATAGGGAAAACAGGCTGTTGACGATCCGTCGTTGCCGAATGTTCGTCCTGCGAGTCACTTGGAGAGGACGCAGTCGTCAGTGATGACTTAACCTAAGATGCTTAACCAACTTCAAAATATAGGTCAGTGGTAGGGAAGCCCATTCGCTTAACGAGATCAAAGCAAAGACTAGCAATGGAGTCAGCATCAAGATTTGTCTCGGCGTAGAGCCCGGTATCAGGGATTAACGCTGCGGAGCGAAGTAGTGTCTGATCGGGGGTTATGTACGGCCGTTTGCGCCCTACCAGGGTAACGGCAACCTCCTCAAATCTCTTGGGATTCTGCTTACGCACTGCTTCAAAAATGCCAAACATCGCGTCACGCCAGGAATTCACCTCGTAACGATGGCCCTGGAATACAAACGCACTTGGCTTTGTGCCCGTGTACCTTATGCGCTGGCCAGTTGACTTCTGTGGCTTCGCCGACTGAACCGCTATTGGCGCTACGCTGGTTGCAGCGGAGGATACCTTTACAGCAACAGGAGCATAGACCGAAGCAGCGGCAATGATACGCTCTGCGTATTTGTAAATGTCGTCTATCCTATCTATCACCACACGCTCATCCTTCTTATCCCCATCGAACAAGCCCAAATATTTTTGCTCATTGTTGAAGTGAAATCTACAAACCGGTCGGCGGTTATTGTCGTCCAACAAGACACTACAATAGGTCTTGACGTCGCGAAGACAAATACGACGAACATCGACAACTCCTCGCAGAATCGACTTCACGGCATAGAAAGCCTCAAGTTCATCCTCAGTAGTCACAATTCCGTTTTCCGTATTGCCCAGGATATCGGATTCCTCAGCATCCAATGGTATATCAGAACCCGTCTCCTGTGATGGTGGCTGTGAAACTATTCGATCGGATGATTCCATTGCGGACTTGAGACGATCCATATAGTAATCGCTTAAATATCGCCTCAGCGCCTTTCGGACAATTTCATCGAACTGCTTGAGCACTGTCTGCGTCACACGTCCTGAGTACACCCGACTGGCAAAAAATCGCACGAAATCATCAGTGGGTTGTTCAAATTCCTGTGTAATCATACGCTGAATCGCCGCTGTGTACTTGAGTTCGCGGGCGTTGTCCAGAATTTGGTTCAGGTCAAAGGTCGACTTTGTGAACTTCTTGAGTTCCTCGACGTGCCGATCCTGGAAGTCCAGCATATTGAATTCAAAAAAGGGCTTGTCATCTATTCGGTTTGGCGAATCCAAGTCCGAGTAGAAGCGGTAAATAACGCCATTAGTGAGAATACCAAACCTCACTTTTGGAACAGCAGCGAAGTACCTGAATAGCTGCGACATATGTGTATCACTCAAATCCACGCCAACCCACTTGCACTCAAAGAGGATGATCGGATCACCGGCCTGCATGATGGCATAGTCCACCTTCTCGCCCTTCTTGGTGCCTACGTCGGCCGTGAACTCAGGCACTACTTCAGTAGGATTAAAAATGTCGTAGCCAAGCGCACTGATAAAAGGCAAAACCAGAGCGTTCTTGGTCGCCTCCTCCGTCGTGCAGAACTCCAATTGCTTCGGAATTCTTACAGCTAATGCCTGTATCTTATCGATAAAATCCATCGTGCTCGCTCCTCATTAAGTAACGAAAAGAACCAGAGTCTTTGCAAAACTGGTGGCGAGTCCAGATGTAAAAACTATCTCTCTCCATTATAAAGCACGTTACCGGTGTGCACCACAATATGCCAACATACTTCAACTACCGTTCCCCAGTCACCGGCAACGAACTGGGCGGCTCACTGATATCCGACTCGAAGCGGGGCAGGATGCGGTACTTGCCGTCCCACTCGCTGACCACGCCCGTCACCGCCCAGCGCTCACCCGCGTTGAAGTAGGGCCGCCGCCAGGGCAGATCCTCGTCCACCGAGATCTGCACGGCCCCGCTGCCGTCGTCCAGCCAGAAGCTGTTGCCACGGAAGCCGGTCACCTCGCCCACTACCATCACCAGCCGCGACTCGAACGCCTCGCCCGCCCAACCGCTGCGGATGTAACGGGCGCGCGGGGCGGAACCGGCCGACAGGAACGTCAGCCACGCAGGGCCGGGCACGCTCAACTCGCGCTGGCCGTGGAACTCGCGCACATAGCCGCTGACTCGCACCCGGTCGCCCACTTGCAGGTCGGGATACGCGCCCTCGCGCAGGTACAACTTGATCCCGGCGCTGGCGTCCTGAATGTAAATCGTGGCCGCATCGAACAGGCCGGGCGGCACGGTCACCTGCCCTTCGACGGTCACGCGCTCGTCCAGGGGCAATTCGTGCGCCCGCGCAATCGGCTCCACCCCCACCCCCAGGCCTGAATCCGAACGGGGGCGAGGCGTGCGCGTGGGCTGCGGTTCGTGTTCGGGGAAGGGGCGATTGGGTAGGCCGATGCTGATATCGACCACGCCCCACGGCCCGGTTCCGTCGGGATAACGGCTGAACGAGCGGTCGTAGCCGGGGAACTGGCCCCAAGAAAAGCTGTCGGCGATGCGTCCGTCCGGTCGCACGATATGCAGCGCCCCGCGTGAATTGGGCAGAAACAGGTCGCTCTGGCGCTTGAACACGACCAGATAGCCGTGCTCGCCAAACAGGCTCCCGGCCGGGAACTCGTAATAATAGCCGTCGGGCAGGCCATCCGTCCCGATCTCGCCTCGCCACAAGCGCCAGCCCGCCAGATCGACGGTGAAATCGCCGCCGTTGTAAAGCTCGATCCACTCGTCGTTCTCGCTGGCCTGACCATCGCCATCCCAATCCAGGGTCAGCGGCGCCGGCAGGATTTCGTTGAGGCGGATGGCGCCATCGACCGGCGTGGGCCGGGGTGTGGGCGTGGCGGTGGGGGTGATAGTGGCAGTCGGAGTGGGCGTGGGCGTCGGGGCCAGATTGGGTTGTCCGGGACTGGCCGGGTACGATTCAACCCACTCGCCCGCGCCGTCCACCGTCCGCGACCAGGGGATATCGCTATGGCTGCGCTCGTAGAAAAAGCTGTTCGTGAGACTGCCGGAAGGATCGAACAGGCGCACGCCATCGCCATCGTTGTTCAGAGCGATGCCGGTGTGGCTGCGGAAGAGCAGGGCGAAACCGTGCGCGGGGATTGTCAGTTCGGCGGGCAGCAGGAAGGGCTTGCTGCCGCCCTCCTCGTCGTCCAATTGCCAGCCGTCCAGGTTCACTTCAAAGGATTGGGGGTTGAACAACTCCACATACTCGTCTTCCAGATTCGCTTCGCCATTGCCATCGAAATCGATGTCGCGCGGCGCCGGCAGAATTTCGTTGAGCACGATCAGGCCATAGGGCACGGCGGTCGGGGTCGCCGTGGGCGTGGAGGTGATGGTGACTGTGGGCGTGATGGTTGGCGTGGCCGTGGGCGATGGCGGCAGGTTGGGACCGCCGGGGCTGGCCGGGAAATCCATCGTCCACTCGCCCGCGCCATCCACCGTCCGAGACCAGGGGATATCGGTCTCGCTGTCGTCGTAATCCCAGCCATCGATCACATCTCCGCCGGGCGCGAGCAGGCGCACGCTGTCGCCGTCGTTGTTCAGGGCGATGCCGGTTTCCGCTCGGAAGAAGAGCAGGAAGCTGCGGGCGGGAAGTATTGTCCCCGCCGGGATCACAAACGGCCGGCTGCCGCCCTCGCTGTCGTCCAACAGCCAGTCGCTCAAATCCAGCTCGATGTCACGCGGGTTGTACAACTCGATGTATTCGTCCTCGAAGTCGGCTTCGCCGTTGCCATCCCAATCGCTCTCGCGCGGGCTGGGCATAAATTCATTGATGGTGATGAAACCGGGCGGCGGCGGGGTGGGGAAGGGGCTGGGTGTGGGCGTCAGTGTTGGCATTGGCGGTGGCGTGGGGCCGCGGGCGCTGGCCGGGGGCGGGGGGACGGGCCCCGCCGGGCCGTCCAGCGTGGCAGCGCCGGTGC
>JAGFJG010000094.1 GCA_024102915.1 Caldilineales bacterium | reverse complement strand
TCGGGCGCGCCATTCTGGATGAAGTTGGTGTCAGGGCCGTCATCCAGGTCGCAGTTGGACACGGTGGCGGCATTGGCGCAGACGACGAAGTAATCGCCGGGAGCCAACACAATGGCAGGCAGGTCGATGCTGTCGTACAAAGCGCCGCCACTGCCGTTCACAAACTGCAAAATGTAGGGGTCGAGGTCAATCGGATTCGCGCCGCCATTCTTTAGCTCGACGAATTCGGCTGTGTCGGTGGAGGGCTGGTCGTAATCGATCTCGTTGATGACAAGACCGTCGGGGTCGACTGCCTGCACGTTGGGTGTGGCAACGGTCAGAATGACGAACGCGGCAACAAAGAGTAACCCTGCGAAAAGTGGTGAGACACGGGTCAACTTTTTCATATGCGGTAGTTCTCCATGAGTAGCCATGCGGTGAGGAAACCCCTGTGCGACATTGCACAGGTGGGGGACTGGATTTCACTCAAAACTGAGACGCCAGATGGAATGTTAGCATGGGAAAGCCTGGACAGTCAATCCATTTAGCCATGCGAAGTATCACCCCTGCAATAGTTCTCGGCGGACAAGATGAGCCCCTCTGCGTCCGCATCATGGCTCTGAAACTGGGATGGTCATCACGGCACCTACAACGGGCGTTAAGCAGAGCAATCAGATAGCCATGGCTCGTGTCCTGGCAACACAAGTTAAGCTCTCTTTCTCCCGAAATGATTGCATGACCTTGCCGTCAACATGGTAGCTCGTCCAAGCTTTTGGTAAAATGCTCTTCAGTCGCTTACCCATTCGCCCTGCTCGCATTGCCGGAGGTCCCAACGACGTCTGACCCCGACATCAGTCTCGAACAACTTCAAGCGCTGATTGCCGAATTGCAGAGAAAACTCACAACCGCTTCTGAACTGACCGGGGCCAGCGTCCGGATACCACATGACCGGCAGAGATCTTGGCGGTAACGCGAGCGGACATGGTCATACCAAGTGAGGATGAGCGACACGTCCGTCACCATTGGCACACCCAACAGCGCCAGCGATACCGCCGACTCTCAGTCTGCAACTGGACTTCACACGAACCATTTCAGCAAGAGGACTAGCAAGCCATTGCCTATGAAAGGGCATCTGGATATCTTGAGCTTAGTCAGAGAGAATATTCATGGACACCCTCACTGCTTCCCCCATCGAAATAGCCTTGCCGGATTCCCTCGCTCAGCGCATCAGGGCCGCTGGCGGCATCGACCCTACCAGTATCGACGCGCTACTGGCGCGCGACTCCGCCCTTCGCACCGAAGTGCAGATGGCAATTCAGGAATCCGTGCTCGCCCGTTTCATCGATATCCCCAATGGTGCTGACCTCATGCAATGGGCCGACCGCTATCCCTTCATGCTAGATCCAGGTTTTACCGAAGCTATTGAGGAGAGCATCGATCAGGCTAAGAGGTCAGGTGAAATCGGGCGGGCGCAGGCATTGCGCCAGCGTCTGGATGCACTTGTCAACCTGAGAGCCCAGGCGGAAGGGCGCTTCACGGAGATGGACGCTCCACCCCTAATCCAGGCACTCATGGCCTTTTTGGCGGCAGAAGACGAAGAAAGCGCCCGGCAGGTCTTCGCCCAATTTCAGACACTTCTGCAAAGCGATGAAGCCGCCCAGATGCTGGCCTACCAGTTCGGCAGTGACGACCGCGACACTTGGCAACTGGTGCAGGCACGCACGCAGCTTCTGCACAACCTGCGCCAGGAGGCCGCAAAGACCCAAGCTGTTGACCGATCCTACGCATTCGCTGATGACGACCCGGCCGTAATGCGCACCGAGTTGTTGCAGCAACTCGCCAGCCATCAGGCCTTGCTGCGCAAGCTGCAGGAGGAGATCATCCTGGCTAGTGGGCGCGAGCGCGCAATCCTGGCCATCAATATCGAGCAGGAGCAGGAAGCCATTGCCAACTTGCAGCGCCAGTTGGACGACCTGACGGAAGAGATGGGTAGGGACTCTGGCACCTAGACCTAACCTAATCTGACCATCGACCTCAGTGGAACCGTTTTCCTACGCTGATTCATTCTCCCAATTCTCCCAATCCGCCACCATCAATTCCACCACGATCTCACCCTGAGCAGGCCGTATCAAAGCCTCACCCTGCCATCCCCCTAGATTGAAGTAGTCCACCGGACAGTTGGCCTCGACATCCTGGCGCGCCAAACCCCGCAGTTGTGCGACCTCTTGTCACGTTACAGGCAGCGGGATAAAATACCCATGGATGCTTCAATACCTTCGCCAAAATTGGCGTTGAATAGAGCGGGCAAATAGGATAAGGAGATTGTTTTACCCAACAGATTCCTGACTCCCATTTGCACCGCTCATGAACGAGATTATGACACTGATTCAATGTCTAGAGCAATGTTTGCCAGTGACGAGCCGTCGTCAATTGGGCTGCATCATCCCGGCATTGCTGGTGATGACAGGACGAGTGACGATGTTGAGCATATCACGTTGGACGGACAAAGGAGGTAGCTATCGGACAATACAGCGGTTTTTCCACAGCGTGATCCCGTGGGCACGCGTGCTGTGGCTGTTTTTCCGGCATCAGTTGTATGAGCCAGGCCATGAGTACATCCTGGCAGGAGATGAAAGCGTCGTCACCAAATCCGGCAAACACACGTATGGACTGGACCGTTTCTTTGCCTCGCTCTATGGCAAACCGGTACCGGGCTTGGCCTTTTTTGCGCTGTCGTTGGTCGATGTGCAGGCAGGCACGTCCTCACCGATCATGGTGGAGCAGATTGTGCGGACGGAGGCGGAAAAGGCGGCAGCCAAGGCCAGGAAGAAGAAAGAGAAGAGCGACAAGAGGACAGGTAAGCAAGGTTGGCCCAAAGGCAGCAAGAACAAGGCCAAGACGCACGTGGAATGGACGCCGGAATTACGCCGGATCGATGACATGTTCCGGCGGTTATTGTCCTTGATTGACAGCTTGATTCCTTTGAAGTATGTGGTCATGGATGGTCATTTCGGCAACCATAGCGCCCTGCAACTGGTGCGGAGCCTCGGGTCTCTCCACCTGATTTCCAAACTGCGTCACGACTCGGCTCTCTACTTTCAGTATGAGGGACCACAAAAACAGTTTGGGCCCAGAAAACGCTATGGTGACAAGATCGACTACCAAAACCTGCCTGACCAGTACCTGGTGCATAGTCATGTCGAACAGAGCATTCGCACACACATCTATCAAGCGCCGATGCTGCACAAGAGTTTCGCTGGCGCCTTGAATATCGTCATCATCGTCAAACAGAACCTGCAGACGGGAAAACAGGCACATGTCATCCTTTTCAGTAGTGACCCGGACCTGCCTGCCGACAAACTCATCCGCTATTACAGCCTCAGATTCCAAATCGAATTTAACTTCAGAGACGCTAAACAATTCTGGGGAATGGAAGACTTCATGAACGTCGCAGAAACTGCCGTCCTCAACGCTGTCAGCCTGTCCTTGTTCATGGTCAATGTTTCCCAACGCCTTTTGCGTGACTTCCGCCAGGATAGACCCGATGCCGGCGTCCTTGATCTCAAAGCCTACTTCCGCGGTCGCAAATACGCCCAGGAAACCATTAAATTGCTTCCGCAAAAACCGCAGCCAATTTTGTTCTCAGCCATTCTCGACCATATTGGCAGGATGGGCTGCATTCATTCAACTCATTCAGCACTTGCTTCCCCCTAATTGGCGAAGGTATTGATGCTTAGGACGTGTAAAAGTATTACACCGCGTTTTCAATCGTTGATTTACAGGTAGTACCGCGGACTTATACTTTTATGGTCCCTTAGCGTGCTCTGAGGGCATCGTGTTCACCTGAAACTGCTCCACAAATTGTCAAACTCATTTATATTCGACGGCCTATTTGGACGGTAGTAGGAGGCACAGATGATTCGCTTGATATTCTTGACGATTGTGAGCCTGGCACTGATTTCTTGCCAGAGTTCGACGGGCGCTCTGGGCTCACTCATTGCGACCATTACGCCGACACCAGAGCCTACCGCCACCGCAACACCGGTACCGCCGACGCCAACTCCGGAGCCTACCGCCACCACAACACCAACACCTATCCCTGATGTCATTGCCACTGCCCTATTCTCCGCTAACCTGCGGCAGGGGCCAGGAACTGACTATGCTCGCGTGGGTGGAGTGGCGATTGGCGAGCAATTCATCGTCATCGGCAAGAATGAACAGGGCAACTGGTGGTAACTCGCAGAATCAGATGGTGAACCGGTCTGGATTTTCGCCGAGTTGGTTGAAATCCAGGGTCCAGTTGAATTTGTGGAAATTGTCCCTTAGTCTGCTGGTTAGCCAGATCATCATCTTCATAAGCTCCGTCCGAAGAGACTTTGATCAAGCGACAAGACTAGATTAGGGGCCTGGTTTCGCCCTGAACGATGGCCGCCTGTATGCAGTAGTTGAACGCACACTGCCAAAGGAACATGACGGCTGATCGACAGCGCTCACCTGTGCCCTTTTGAGAACTTCATTATGAAATCATTCCGCTCTTTCAGCATATTGATGCTCATTACCCTCCTAGGCTTTTCGGCTGCTTGTGGGCCGGGGT
Source organism: Caldilineales bacterium (assembly GCA_024102915.1). Lineage (GTDB taxonomy): Bacteria > Chloroflexota > Anaerolineae > J102 > J102 > JAGFJG01. The sequence goes on along the minus strand of JAGFJG010000094.1, from coordinate 42,693 downwards.
TTACCCAGGTATCGGTCAAACCTGCAAGGCAGACACCGGATGCCCATACAGAGGTTGCATCGTCAGCAACGATGACTTCAGATATTTCACCGAGCACCCCAACTGCGACGAGAACGCCAACAACCCGACCGACGCTGATGCCATCGTCGACGCCAACCCATGTTGCGGAGCCAACAGCGACTCTATCTCTCACAATCACGCCGACACCCTCACTTGAGTCTGAGCAATCGACGCCTGCCTTTGAGATTGGTAACGAATTGACCATCGCCGCCCTCGCGCAACGCGACATCGAAGGCAGTGTAATCACCGTTGAGCAGCAGTTGGAGGACGGCGCCAACTATTCCCGTTACATCGCCAGCTATCTCTCTGAAGGCAACAAGATCTACGGGCTACTGACTGTGCCCTTTGGAAGCCCGCCAGCAGATGGTTTCAAAGCTATCGTTTTCAACCACGGCTACATACCGCCCAATGTCTACCGCACGACCGAGCGCTACGTCGCCTATGTGGATACTTTGGCTCGTAACGGCTTCGTCGTGTTCAAGATTGATCTGCGCGGCTTCGGCAATTCTGAAGGCGAGCCAACCGGCACCTATTTCTCACCTGACTATTCGATAGATGCTATCTCGGCCTTGAAGAGCCTGCAGACGCTCGACTATGTCGATGCGGAGGGCATAGGGATGTGGGGGCATAGTATGGCTGGCAATCTCGTGCTGCGTGCAATGTTGGTCGAGCCCGAGATAAAGGCCGGGGTGATCTGGGCGGGAGCGGTCTACAGCTATGATGACTTCACGCTTTATGCCATTGATGACACCTCGTACAACCCTGCGGTTCAAACTACGAGCCGCCGCATTAGCCAACAGATACGTGAGACCTACGGCCCACCTGATACATCGAAACCTTACTGGCAGGCGGTCTCCCTCACTGAGCATCTCGATCTACTGGAATCGCCGCTTCAGCTACATCATGCCACTAATGACGATGTTGTCAATATCGGCTACTCTGTCGACCTGGCGACTGTGCTGGACGCAGCCAACAAAGAGTATGAGTTTTATCGGTATGACGGTGGCGGGCACAACATTGACTCACCCTATTTCAATGAGGCCATGAGGCGGACGATCGAGTTCTTCAAGGAAAATCTCTAGACCGTATATCGTCTTCCCAACTTCAAACGAAGTTGCCGGCGCGACCCCACAGAAACATATCTACCCCCGCTCTCATTACCTCCTCTGCCGCAGCCGGTACTGGATCGTCTCCGCAATGTGATCGTGTTCGATACGGTCATGGGCGGCGAGGTGGGTGATGGTGCAGGCAGGCTTGCGGATGCGGTGACAAGCGCGGGCGCTGTATTGCAGCAGGCGCATGGCCGCTCCCACCCACTGAAATCTGGTTTCGTTCAACCGACAGAATTCAAGTACTTCGGAGGGGCCTAAGTCGCGGTATTGCAGCTTACGTGCGACACCTCGTTCAGGCGGGTCTCCTGACGCTCGCGGGCAGCTAGCACCCGAACCTGGGTGGAGGCGGAGGGTTCATCGCAGGTGTCGTAATTCGTGTCATTCGTGGCCCGAAATGAGCATCAACATCGCACAGGGAGACTATCTACTTTTACAGGCCCTTGATATCCCGTCGACGGTGAAAGGAACGTTGAAATCGCACATGAAGGCTAACACGGCTGGTTTGTGGTTTTTGCACTGATCGAGCAGGATCTTGGCCTGGCTTTGCTTCCGCCGACCCCGCTTATTGGCATTCGGTTGCGGACCAGTAGGTGGCGGATTGGCGAGGAAGCCCTGAACCAATAGCGGTAGTGGGTCAGAAATGACTGATACCTAAGTCCGGTAGCGTTAGTGGATTTGGAAATGCGCCTGTTTCCGACAATTTGGAAGACTGTAAAGTCACGAAATCAAGCGGTTAAACATCGGTCCATCAGCTACTGGGACTGATGAATTCACTGCCTGATCAAGCATCAGTCAAAAATAACCACTACTCAGAGATCATAGCTCAGCCTACGAAGGCCAGAGGTATAGCCGGCTGCGTCGGAAGAGACATTCAAGCATAAACCTTTCATGCTTTCCATGCATTCATATAGAGGAATCAGGCAAGCCTCGGTCTAATCTTTCAGGTAACTTCGGACTTACCTGAAAGATTGAAAGTACGACTTCTATCTGATGCGTCTATTAGCGAAGATCTGCGTAGGCCGTGTTGGTGATGGTGTCGATCATTGCCCAGAAGTTCTCTAAAGGAGTGTCAAGCTGGACATGGTGCGTTGGGCCGATGACCAATCCGCCCTCCTTGCCAACAGTTCTCAGACGCTGCAGCACTTCGTTGCTTACATCCTGGGGTGTACCGAAAGGCAGGGTATGCTGTTCATCGATCGTGCCCCAGAAGCAGAGTCGATCTCCGAACTGCCGCTTGAGTGCTGTTGGATCCATGCAGAGCGGTTGCACGGGATTCAGGATGTCGAGCCCGATGTCGATAAGCTCAGGGATAATGGGCAGGATGTTGCCGTCGGAGTGGTACGCAACCTTGAGAGCGGGATTCATCCTCTTGACCGTTTCGATGAATTCCGCCATGCGCGGTTTGAGAAACTGCCGCCAGTGTGCGGGCGACATTAGCATGGCTCGCTGTGTACCCACATCGTCCCCGATCCAGATCATATCGACGCCAAGTTCCACTAGATGTTTGGCCGCCGCCAGATGATACTTGTAGGGAATGTCCAGAATGGCGTTCGCCAGGTCTTGATCTTCCACCAAGTCTATCAGCAGTTGGGCGTAGCCTCGCAGTGCCCACGCAGTTTCCCAGACTGTCGTGACAGTGACACCCACGATCCAGTACTCGTCTTTGAAGTGTTCAAGTGTCCACCGCGAGTCGTTGTACAACTCCGGTCTGTGTGGATCAGGCGCATGATACTGCGAGAGAGCACCTGCAGCCGCCAACGGGTGCCCCACCATCTCAGTATATCTGCCTTGCCCGAAATCCGTTTGATAAGGAACTGACCGCCATGTGACACCCCATTCGTCCGTGTAGCGATCATCGCCTTGGTAGTAGCCGTTTGCCCAGCATACGGATGTTAAAAGCATATCGACGTCTAGTGCACGCTCTAGCTCGTAGGTATTGCCGCCACCGTGGGGATTGTGACCAGGGCGCGACAGATTGAGTACACGATCGCCCATCGCCATATCGGACTTAAGTCTGTCGGCAAATTCGGGCGTGAAGGTTACCTGCATTGGGCAGCGATCAGGCTCTTGTCTGTCAAGTGCTGCGCGAACGCGGTCGCGATGTTTCATCAGTTTGGTCCTCCGGCGGGGTCAAGAATATACAGAGCGCTGGCCACTCGCGTTCCAGAGCCCTTGTGATGCAGGTCGGCATCGCCAAAAAAGATGACCCATCCATGGTTTCCTGCCGGGAACCGAGATGGTCCCCGGCAGGATAGATGACACCTACTCCATATCTGCGTCGGAAAGGTTACCCAAGTTGGACCCCCACGCCGCCCCTGTCAGGACATCCTGGGTCGGAATCCCTTCAGGCATCGGAGCTTCGGGACGCATGGGATTGTCTGGTGCTGGTTCAACCAGCGCAACCCTCCTGCTTGCGTCTTTACGTTGCATCTTGGCAAGGAATTCATCATCAAGATAAGGTGCATTGACGGCCAGAAGATCATCCAGCAGATCTTCGATCACGTATAGGTCACGCACAGTGGGTTCAAGAGCCAATGACCGCAAAGCGGCTTCGCGGCTGGTGTAGACACACGCCTCCACCGCTGCTTCATGAGCCGCCAGCATGCGCTGGCATAGGCTAGCAATGGCAGTTGGCAACGCCCCAACCGCATGGCCATGACACCCACCCGCATCGATGCTGCCAGGCACTTCGATGATAGAACCCGTGGGCAGGTTGGTGATATGCCCGTCGTTAGGTACGTTCAGGGCTTCAACTAGGCGCGGTGGCACCCGACCGCGCAGGGCCAGCATCCAGTCACCGCTCTCCTCGGTGCGAGCCTGATTCAGGAAAGCGTTTAGCACTTTCGGGTCGCGAATTCGTTCACCAACTGAAGAAACGCTGTTGGCGTTGTCGGCCAGACCCTTCTTCATCAAATCAGCCGGTGGGAACGCAACGTCGAGCTTCGGGATCGGAGTGTTGAGTTGCATGTCGCGACTGACGAACGGAAGCTGGTCGGCAATGTGGTTGTCACCCGGCGAAGGGTAGTGGCCAAGCAGTTTATAGACGACGTTGGAGAAGCGGAAGCCGAATGGTCCGTTCTGACGGATATGTGGCAATGCCTGTGGAATACGAGGGAGGAGGTCATCGCCAGTCCGCTTGTCCCACATCTTCAGGATGAATGTGAGATGATTAACGCCGGCAGCTGTGACCTCGACATCTTTTGGATCGAGACCCATGGCAGTAGACAGGTCTACCTTGGTGTGGACGATTCCGTCGCAGTGGCCAATAAACCGGATTGTGGAGTGCCGATTTAGGGCATCGCATATGCGCAACAAGGGGTTTGTGACACAAATGATCGTGGCACCGGGTGAGACTTCTTCCAACTCATGAGCGGCCCCGAGGGCGATGGGCACATGCCGGAAGGCATTCATCAATCCTCCGGGGGTCATTGTCTCGACTTCAAGTGGAAATACGCCGTGTTTCTCGCACACCTCGGCGTCTTGCACGCGCACGCGGGGATAGTCGACGCATGCGGCGAAGAGAACGTAATCCGTTCCTCGCAGCGCCTCCTTACGCGAGTCAAAGAGATCGAAATCGACATCCCGGATTCCGGTTTCGCTGCGGACGAAGTCCAACATCTGAGCGATTGCATCGCCAGTCTTTGGATTACGATTCCAGATTCGGAGTTGTACTGGTCGCATTCTCTCGTCGCTGAAAACGCGCCGATAGATATCAAAGGCGTACCAGCCGCTGGCGCCAATTAGCGTGATTTTCATTGGCTCGGACATGGTTGTTACCTCCATGAGAACGTGGGATGACTTCGATTAGGAATAAAGGTGGCTCAGATCAGAGTAGAGTAGGGTGGACCTGTGCTGTCCATGGATCCACCCTCTCCACTCGAGCAGCTACAACCTATTCGTAGCACCAGGGCATTGCCTTATCGATATTGTCCTCACTTAGGAAGAATAGATTCTCCCGCTCGTGCTCGGGTATCGTCTTGCCGTTCAAGTAGTCTACGGCAAGCACAACAGCGCGTTCGCCCTCGTCCACGGCAGGTGACTGCGCCACTGAACCCACCAATGTGCCAGCCTTGATGGCTTCCACACCTTCGGGCGATGCGTTGTCAGAGACGACCATTATTTGACCGCTCTTGCCTGCATCTTCGACGGCCTTGATGATGCCCATGGACATGTCGTCATTGTGGCCGTAGATCACCTTCAGGTTGGGATGGGACTGCATCAGATTCGTCGCGATATCTTGGGCCTTCTGGCGGCTCCAGTCGGCAGGCTGTTTGGCCACGATCGTCAGGTTGGGATTTGCAGCCAGCTTCTCCTCGAAACCCTGGGTGATGGGTTCGGCGACACCCATTCCCGCCAGTCCTTCGATGATCGCAACTTCGCCATCAGGGACATTGGCAGCGACCCATTCGCCTGCGGCGCGGCCCATGTCGGCGAAATCGAAATCGATAAGCGATACGGGCTTTCCTTCGCCTGGCTCGACATTGATGCCCACGAGGATGACAGGGATATTGGCCGTATTGGCAAGCTGTAGCGCTTTCTGACCGGCTGCGGCATTCGTGGTCATCATCAGGATCATGTCCACACCCTTGGAGATCATATCCTCCATGTTGGACAGCTCTTTGTCTGCTTTCCCCTCGGAATTGAGCACGAGAAGTTCGACGCCCAGTTCTTCTGCCTTCTTACGGATGCCTGACTCCTGGCACTGGTAGTAGTATTCAGTGCCAGCGGCGATGTAGCCAATGGTTGGTTCCTTCTCCGGCTCTGCGACCTGAGGCGCCTCCGGCGGCGCTGTCGGCACGGCGCAGCCGGCGAGAACGCCGAGCAAGACGCTCAGAACAATGATCAAACCCAGAACTTTGGGCACAAACCGATAAATCTTCATGTGGGTTCTCCTATAGAATGGGTTGGACGGACAGAAAATGGTGTTGGTTGTTTGTTTTACTGAGCACTGGGCATCGTATCAGTACACCTCCATTGGAGTCTGCGTTATGCTGGCACCTTAAGTCCGGCGCTGGCTGTACTGGTTGGCGATAACGGCGAGAAGAATGATCAGGCCCACTGCCATTGTCTGGAAGAAGGCGCTGACGTTGAGCATGTTGAGGCTGTTGGAAATGACTCCGAGAAGCAACACACCCAGAAAGGTACCAAGGATGTTGCCGCGACCACCGGAAAGTGACACCCCGCCGATGACCACGGCGGCGATCGATTGCAGTTCGTAACCACTTCCCATCAAGGGTAGAGCTGCACCAATGCGCGATGCCAGCGTGACAGCGGCAATCCCAACACATACACCCGTGATGATGTAAACACTGATCTTATAACGGCTCACATTGACTCCAGATAGGAATGCGGTTTCCTCGTTGCCGCCTAGGGCGTACCATCGTCTTCCCCATTTCGTATGCTGGAGCAGAAAATGAGAGATCATGACGACGGCCAACAGGATGACAACAGGCACTGGAATAAAACCAATCATGCCGCCACCGATGGCGGCAAAGAAGTCGCCATCAAGGTTCGGAATTTGCCTGCCCCCGGTGACAAACAGCGCCAGCCCCTGCAGAATACTCATCATGCCTAATGTCGATATGAAAGGCTGCACTTGTGTTGTGACGACGATAGCGCCATTGACAAGTCCGATTAGCGCACCCACAGCTATCCCCGCTACCACGGCCGTCACCTGCCCATAACCACTTGCCAGGATGCTACCGCAGATGACTCCGGCGAGGGAAAGCGCGGCACCCACCGAAAGGTCGATGCCGCCAGCTATCATCAGGATTGTCATGCCACTTGCCACAATGCCCAGGATAGAGATCTGCCGTACGATGTTGATCAGGTTGGTCGGCTTAAGAAACACAGGGTTAATAAGCGCTGTAATGACGCAGATCACGAGGATCGTGACAATCACTGCCCAGTTCTGCCGCTGCCGAAATTGGCCAAGGCGATTGGAGATTGGGGACCTCACAGTGGTGTCGGCGTCGCCAGTTTGGTTATGCAACATTCCCTTCTCCAATAGCGCAGGCGATGATGGTGTGCTCGGTGGCCTCATCACGTGGGAAATTCCCAGCAATGCGGCCTTTGCGCATCACCAGTACCCTGTCACTTAGCGTTAGGATCTCCGGCAAGTCCGACGAGATCACAAGCAGGGCTTTTGCACGCTTTGCCAGCTCAATGAGCAGACGATGAATCTCGAGCTTGGCACCGATGTCCACGCCTCGGGTAGGCTCGTCGAAGATGAAAACTTCAGCACCGGCGTCCAGCCACTTTGCCAACACCAATTTCTGTTGGTTGCCTCCGCTAAGATACTGTACTTCTTGATGGAGCGATGCCATGCGGATGTCGAGTGAACCAGCGTATTGCCTGGCCGCTTCCGTAAGTTGAGCCTGGTTTACGACAAAACGCACGTCCTTCAGGCTAACCATTGCAACGTTGTCGATTGCATCAAGACACAGCACCAGTCCCTGTGTCTTCCTGTCTTCTGGCACCAGGGCGATGCCGTTAGCAATCGCATCCACTGGGTGTTTTGCCCGCAATGGCGTGCCGTTCATATAGATTGTGCCGCTGTCAGGCCGATCAGCGCCGAAGATGAGACGGGCAAGTTCCGTTCGGCCACTCCCCATCATGCCCGCCAAACCGACGATTTCGCCGCGTCGGAGTTCGAGGCTTACATCCCGCACTGCACTGCCGCGACTGATGCCATCGATACGGAGCACAACGTCGCCCAATGGAATGCTTTGCTTCACCGTAATCCCAGTTAGGTCGCGCCCGACCATCATATTCATCAGCTCTTGCTTGTTCGTATCGGCAATTTGCCGCGTCCCCACAACTCTACCGTCACGGAGCACCGTAACGCGATCTGCAAGCGTAAAAACTTCTTCTAGATGATGAGAGATGTAGATAATGCCCAGGCCGCGTGCGCGCAATGTGCGTGTTAACCTGAAGAGGTTTTCCACTTCATGCCCGCTTAAAGCCGCCGTCGGTTCATCCATAATGAGTAGTTGTGCCTGGTGATACAAGGCCTTTGCAATCTCAACGCCCTGCTGTTGGGCCAGACCGAGTGTGATCAGGGGGGCTTCCGGATCGACCTCTAAACTCAACGTTCGCATGATGGTTTGTGCTTCGCTCCGCAAACGCCCCCAATTAACTAAGAATCGCCATCCCGGCAGATTTCCCAACATGATGTTTTCGGCTACACTCATCCACGGTACGAGGCTGCGCTCCTGGTAGATGGTGCGGATGCCGAGTTCCTGTGCCTGATGTGGTGATAACTGCGAGAATCGTCTTCCGCCAAACTCGATCGAGCCCACATCGGGAGGAAATGCCCCCGAGAGGATCTTAATCAACGTCGATTTGCCCGCGCCATTCTCGCCCACGAGCGCATGCACCTCACCCGGAGCAACATCGAAATCAACCCCGTCAAGAGCCAATACCCCTGGAAACGTCTTCTTGAGGCCGCGCACGCTAAGCAGGCGTTCACCGGCCTGATAAGACGATTGGGTGTCAGTCTGTGTTGTTGGAGTAATCATGTTGCTGGAAGAGATCATCGACAGATCGAGACAGATTGGGTGGTGCATCGGTGTCGATGCCTATCGCAAGTAGCACTCGCTCGAAATCCGCGTAGTGCAAATTGGGTTTCTGAAGATGCCCGACAAGGTTGGGGATCAATGAACGAGCCTCCGCCTCATCCATCCATGAACAGCTGATCACAGCCGTACCTGCTAGCTCCGGGTTTGATCGCAGTGAACGTATGGCCTGCCACCCGCTGATGTCGCCAGGGAGCTCCGCCTCCACAATGATTACATCTGGCTTGACCTGACGCGCCATGCCCAGCAGATCCTCGCCCAGGCGAACCTGGACAACTGCCATCCCAATTTCACTCGCAAAGCGTCTGAGTAATTGCGAGATGAATGGGTCTGATTCAGCGATCATGCATTTTTCTGGCATGGTTCTCATGGTCGAATCTGAGGGAAGCAGCATACTGGCGTAATGGTCATTATCATTACACCAAAACGGATTCAATCCGTCTCGCACAATTGGAGCTTTAACCCGTAATTTTGGATGCTGTCACGAGCTGCCAGGGCGCAGTCGACCTATCGATTTACTCCACCACCAGTGGAGCCTCCTGTTTGCCGCCGGTTCAGCCTCCCGCCACAATCTGACCACGCTGATAAGAGCGCGGCGACACACCTACCTCTGCCTTGAACACCCTTCCGAAGTAGTTGGGATCCGAGAACCCTGTGGCGAAAGCAACCTCGGTGACGTTGAGATCGCCGCGTGCGAGCAGTTCCTTCGCCTGTCGGATGCGATAGCGGTTTAGATAGTTGATCGGCGTCACACCGGTCTCTTCACGGAAACATCGTGTCAGGTGTCTGTCACTGAACCCTACCCTGTTGGCCAACTCTTCGCGGGACAGCGGCTCAGCGTAGTGCTCATGGATATAGGCCATGGCTAACCGCACCAATCGTTGTGCCTCGGTGCCCAGGCGCTTGCTCCGCTGCAACGCTGCCTCTACCTGCGATAGAACTTCTGTGCCGCTGAACAGCCCCTTTCCGAGAACGGCAGTCACCCCCTTCTGCAGACGAGCCATGTCCTGACTGCTCAGCACCTGGGCTGTCACTACGATCACGGGGACATTACGCGTTTGCGGTCGAGTGCGCATCGTTTCCAAGACGGTGAATCCATCTGTCTCTGGCATCATCAGATCCAGCAACACCAGATCAGGCGTCTGTCGCTGCATGATGTCCAGAGCCTGTCGGCCTCCTGGGGCTTTGACAAACTGGCATCCCGGCGCCAGTCCCTTAAGGACACGTTCGTGAAGGTCGAGTATCGCTAGATCATCATCAACGAGAAGAATCATATGAATCTGTTCACATCTCTCTGGTCCAAACCCCTGCCGTTCCAAAGCGCGCGCCATATCGGAGTTGCTAATAGGCTTGGTCAGACAATCGACAGCAAGGATAGCGCCTTCATCTTGGCTGTCGGATAATGAATAGCATACGATGGGCACATCCTGGGTGGCTGAATTCTGCCTTAATGTCTGCATTAGCTCCCAGCCACGATCTGCAGCTGGCTCAAAGCCCATCACGATCGCACCCGGCGGCGTGATTTCCACACGTTGCAACCAGTCAGGCTGATCTATCGTTGTTGCCAGTTCGACTTCAAACCCACGTGCGGACAGATAGTCAAGCATTCTATTTTCAGGACGCGGTTGGTCGACAAGCAGTAGAACTCGTTGCGCCCTGCCACTTAGGATTGCCGAGTCCAGGGTGAGCGCATGCATCACTGGCAAGGTGAAATAGAAGGTCGAGCCGGCCCCATCACCTCCTGTAGACAGGACGCCGATCTGGCCGCCATGCATCTCGATTAGTCTGCGGCTGATCGCTAATCCCAGCCCGATTCCCCCGTACCCGCGCTTCGCCACGCGCTCTGACTGACGGAACTCATCGAAGATGAATTCCTGTTCTGCCATTGAAATACCAATGCCCGTGTCGGTAATAGCAACGACCATCTGCTCCTGACTAGTCTCAACCCACAGGCTCACCGATCCCGTATCTGTAAACTTGACAGCATTTGCCACCAGATTGAGTGCAATCTGCCGAAGCCGTGTGCGATCTCCCCATACAGCAGGCAGGTCATCGGGAATGTTCGTGCGCCAAGCCAAACCCTTCTCACGCGCTAGCGCCTGGCCCAGCATGGTAACTTCGTCCAGCACCTCCCGCAGTTGCAGCGGCGAGCGTTGCAAGCGCAGTTGCCCTGCCTGACTGCTGGCGAGGTCAAGTACATCGCTAATCAGCCGGGCAAGGTGTTGGGCGCTCGTGCGAATGCTCTCAAGGTCGCGTTGGTATAGATCAGACAAATCCGAACTGATTGCATCTCCATCACGAAACATCATCTCGATCGTGCCCACAATGAGGCTAAGTGGCGTCCGTAACTCGTGGCTAACAGTGGACAGGAAACGGCTCTTGAGTCTGTCGGCTTCCTCAGCTGCCTTACGCGCAGAAAGCGCTTCTTGGTAAAGGTCGACATTGTGCCTTGCCAGGAATGCTCCCTTTAGTGCGCTGCTGATTTGAATGCGTAGCGCATCGTACAGGCTTCCATCGTCTGGTCCCATTGCCATCACGACAAAGCCGAGCTGCTCTCCCTGAAAGTGTAGAGGCAGTACGATTAGATCGAAACGATGGCTGTCGTCTAGGTATTCCCTCGGCAGTAGAAGCCGGGAATCGAATGTCTGACCACCTTGTCTCAGAAGCGCCCTTCCGGAATTGTCATAGGCTAGCACGAGCCGGGAGCGTTCAACAGGCAGGCACGAATCTTCGTACAACGACAGATAGCATGCAGGGATGCCCAGCTTTGGCAAATCGAGCGCCAGAACATCCATCAGGCCGTTCAGGTCGAACGTAGTGATCAAGGACTGGCTAATGTCACTGAGCGTCTGCACCTGTTGTTGCGCCATCAAACGGCGACGTCCTTGTGCTCGTTCTGTGAAGTCGCCGATCACGACCCGCGCCTGTTGCCAGAGATTCTCACTCCTTGTCAGCAAGCTTGGGTGATTCAGGTGTGGCAGCAACTGTTTGCGCAAGGTCGACAGCACTGCGTGCCAAGCACTGACATTGCCATCCGATTTGACCACCTGCCGAAGCATATCCTCCAATGTCACCAGAAAGGTGCCTGAAGAATCGCCCTCCAATTCTGCCAGAAAACTGACAAACAAACGATCAGCCCATTCGGAGTCGAACCCTTGCACCGAAACGGGCAGGTTCGAGTTCCATGACTGTACCATCGCGGTCGCCACGGCTTCGCGCATCCTTAGTAGATCGGTAGATGACGTGATCCTACGAGCGATGCCTGGATCCGCAGCAGCCTGAATCACCACCTGAGGTACACAACCGCAAGAACGTCGGACGATGAGTTCAGGAGGGAGGATGAGACGGTCGGGTACGGGCTTCCCCTCCATCATGTCAAGCAGCATTTCGCTGGCGCGTCGTCCAAGCTCGGCAATCTTGCGATCTACAGTTGTGATACTGGGTACAGCCAGACGCGCCGCATCCAGGCTGTTGTAGCCTGTCACAGCCACGTCATTCGGAACACGATAACCATGTTCCTGTAACACTTCTGTGGCGACGATGATCTCTCGATCACCGGACCCTATCAAGCACTCAAAGTCCCTTCCAGGGACCAGACCGCGTTCGACGAGCAAAACACGCACCCCATCAGCCGCAGTTGCTGTGCCCCAGCTTGGCGGGTTGGGTGTGACTAACCGAGGATCATAGGGAATATCGTAGGCTGCGAGCGCGCTTTGGAAACCGCGGAACATGGCGTCGGCGGTTTGTTCGCCTGCTGGACCACTCAAATACGCCAACCGCTGGTAACCGTGTGCGTCGACCAGGTGAGCAATCATCTCCCGCATTCCGCGTTCGATGTCGAGCATCACACTGGGAATGCCCTCGACGATGCCAATGCTCGTCATCAGCAGAGGGCGGTATCGTTGTAGGAAACGCCCCAAGTCCAATGCAGGCACAAAATGATATAGCATCTCCGAAAACACAACCATGCCGTCAAGCGAGGCAGGATCGATCAGGTCGAAAATAATCTGTGAGGCGGTTTCACCCTCGACGGGCGATTGGAGTCGGGACCCCACCAAGTTCACGACGTTTACATCTCGTGCGCGTGCCGCCTCCATTACCCCGGCCCAGGTGACGCTGGCATAGGGATCGCGTAGCCATGCAGTCAGCAGCCCTATCGTGGGCCGACTCTGGCTCAACCGCATGGAACCTCGATATCGCATTGCCTGGGATATTGGCGAGACAAATCGCTCCACCATCATTGCCGTCCTTGTCGATAAGGACTTCGTGAAACTATGTCGTGTACAAGTAACTCAAGTCTCATCTTTGGCAGTAACCTGAGAATGCAGATTCGCACGTAATGTTTACTACCAAAGTCGAGTTAGTATACCACCAAGCAGGGCTAGCCGGCGAAGAGTAATGCAGATGCTACCACCGTTGGCTGTTGGTATTCTATACAGTTCCGGATTGAATCGTCTGCGCATCTTGAAGTATGTTGATAGGCTATCATCGCCGCTAGAAATTCGACGGCAGTCAAGCTCTTGAGTTCTTAACTATCCTGGTGAACTAACGTAAGTTTTGTGCAATCAGAGCCGGAGTAGGCTCAAAAGTGTTGAAATTGAAAGCCGAATTCGAGCGGGAGCGGCAGTTGGATAGGACCGCTGCCGAGTCGCAAAGAAGATCCAGCATAGAAACTCTGCTCAGTGAACGTTAACAACCATACATCTTCCTGACGCAGCACCCAGGCTGAGGTGTGAGCGCCAATCTGGACGAGGTGCTTGACCGATTGCGTCTTGATCGCTGCAGGTTGGGGGTGCGTCCCGGCCAACCAGTGAGCGGCAAAGCGGACGAAGTTGGCGGCGAAAGCGGCGAAGTGTTCTTGCAGGCGCAAGGCGGGGGCGGAACGGACTTTGAGATGATGCATCTGAAAGACGGCTTTACCCTCCTTGATGCCGGCCTCGATGGTTTGGCGGCGATTGTAAGCATGGAACCAGGCATCCAGATCAGTGAGCACATCCTCGTCTCCGTAATGCAGCAGGACCGAACGTCGCCGGGTATCACCGGTCTGATAATGGGCCAGGGCCACATCCAGAGGATAGGCGAAATGGCCGTTGACCGTGGTTGCCGGCCAGGCTGTCAGGCTGGCGTTGCCGCCGACGCGTTGCCATGTCGTCTCCGTACAGAGTGATTGAGTCAGCGTTTTACGGACGGCGGTGCTACGAGACTTGGTGTAGAGGTCGTAGCCCATCTCGATCAACCAGGCGATGTTCTCACGACTGGCAAAGCCGGCATCAATGCGGAGGACGATGCGCACAGGGTGCGGATTGGCAACATTGTCGTTCTGCAATTGTTGGTAATGCGCTTGCAGGCGCTGCACTTCGGCAGCGCTCGCATCCGCCGCTACCGCATGACGGTCATAGCGTCGTTGCGCCACGGCCAGGGCTTGTTGGCAGCGTGGCAGGCGTTTTTGATAGGTCATCAATTTACGTCGGGCACGGGTCAGCTGACAGTGCGGGGTGGGCGTGCGTCCTTCTCGTTCGTATGCCACCGCCAGGGAGCGGACCACACCCTGCCATTCCCGCAGCGCTAGCCCCGTATCCTTCTCCTGATCCCGGGCCAGGCGCAGTCGCTCTTCACTGTCCGTCACTCCCGCTTCCGCCGCCTGCCATTGCGCTTCCGCTGCCTGCAGACGCTGCCTCACCAGCTCGATGCGGCGACGAGGGCGCAGGCCGGTCCGCTGTTCAGCCGCTGTCACCAGCGTCTTGGCTTCCGTGACACTGACCCTGTCCCCGGGATGCAGTTGGTTGACCAGCCACAAGCGGCCATAGCTGGGACTGTGCATGCTCACCAGGGCGGCCTGGTAGCCCAGGCGCACCGTATCGCCCATATAGCCGAATGCCGTATCCGGATAGCTGCTGCTTGTGCTCGAAACCGGACGTCCGGTCAGGTCCAGATCGTACACGAGCTGTCCTTTTTGTTGCAGGGCCAGGGCCGCTTCCGCCGCAATGAACGGTTGCTCTATCTGTTCCAGAACGGTGATGAAGGCGTCGACCTCTCTGGCGCTCAAGCCTTGCAGGCTGCGGCTCACCCCGCTGTAATCGGCCCAGGCCGGCTGGCCCCAGGCTGCCGCTACCGCCTCATCCTGATCGAGGGGATGCGCACTACGACTGATGTCTTGCAGATGCGGCAAGCCTGCCAGCATGGCCACAAAGAACTCCAGCACTTTCGTCTGCGGCTGGTGCCGGCGCCGCTTCTGCTTCACAGGCACCGCCATCAGTCGTTCCACCAGCCCGATGTGCCGGGCGTACACGCCCCAGGCCACCAGCATGGCGTGTTGTGTAAGTACTCCCCCGGTCAATTCCGAAGATGTAAATTCCTTGCTCATGATGCCTTCCTTGGTAAAGATTCGTCATGAGCTAACCACAACTGAGCAGATTGTTAAAGATCGGCGTTCATTTTTCGCAATTTTCCGGCTACCTGGCCGCCAATTGCACAAAAGTTACGCTAACTAAAACATATGGGTTCTGATATTCGTTGCCGAGCGGGCGTTCAAATCAATAAATGCGATCCTCGTGTGCGGTTTGCGAACACGGACTCTACGTGTCGTTGGCCGATGATCACCACAGGGTCGTATGGGTAAGCAAAAGTCGAGAAAGCTCCTTTCAGTCGAACCAACGTTAGTGATATCTAGGCGGCTCGGTTCTTCGATTCGGGTTCCGGCGATCGTCATTGCACGGTTACCAGACACGGCTCAGGATAATTGCCCGTCCTGTCCACCGCCGTCAACCGCATCTGCTTCGCCCCGGCCGGGACCGTGCTCAGGTTCAGCCGCACCAGTACGCCGTCGACCACCGCCGTTTCCGCCCGCACCAGGTTGGCCCAGTGGCTGCCGTCGACGGAGATCTCCGCCTTCCAGTACCACAGATTGGGAATGCTGGCCGTGCCGCTGATCTGCCACCAGCCTGGTTGCGCCGTGCGCATATCGGCGATGCGCACACCGGCAGTTGGGCAGGAAACGACTTGAAAAGCGACCTTCTGTCCGGGCTCCTGCCCCGCCACCCCCTGGAAGCCAGGCCGGGGCAGGCCGGGCAGTTTCGGCAGCGTCGGCGTGGCCAGGGTCACATCATCCCACCAACCTGGCGTGGCCGTGGCCGTGACCGTCGTCGTCGGCACTGGCGGCAGCTCCGCCACCGGCCAGGGTTCGGGCAGTCGCCCATTTTGCGCGCCCGCCAGCATGGCCAGCACCAGCGCCACCACCAAAATCAGCCACAGGTGCAGGCGATTGCCAAAACGACTCGCATCAATCATCGATATACCTCCATCGGTTCACTCACGACTGCGTACTGTCCACTGCATACTGAGCACCGCCACATGACACCTGACACGTGGAACATGACACATGGAACATGACACGTGGCGCCTGCCGCCCCGTCACACTCGCCCCAACCGGCGTTCAATTTCGACATCGCTGGGTTCCTCCGCCCACACCAGCCAGGGCTGCAAATACACCGGCTCCAACAAGGCCCGGTCGTAGGCATAGCCCAACTTGGCCACCGCCCGCGCCACCGGCAGCGAGGCCAGGAAGCGCCGCCACACCTCATCGGTGAAGCCCACCGGACTCTTGTGCAGCATGCCGATCACGGCATCCTGGTCGCGGCGATTCTTGACCTGACCCACCAGCAGGTTGTTGCAGGAGGAGAGGATGCCGGGCGGGATCAGCGAGGGGGACTGGGTGATCAGGTGCAGCCAGATGCCGTACTTGCGGCTGTCCCGCCACATGCCGGCGAACTGCTCGGCCGTGCTCACCGCCCCGCCCTCCTCCTCGCCGCTGGCATCGACGCCGGACAATATCTTGTTGGCCTCCTCGAACACGATTTGAATTTGGGCCGGCTCCTGGCGGGCGCGGCGGATGCGCTGCACGACGGCGTCGTTGTACAGGTGCCAGGCGCTCCAGCCCAGCAGAAAGGCCTTGGAGAATTCATCCAGAAAGGCCCCGCCCTCGAGGATGGCCACCCCCCACTCGCCCGGCACCACATCGTTGATGTCGGCGGCGTCTTCTCCGGCCGCGTACTGCCGAGCCGCCGCCCCCTGCACCAGCGGATGCAGGCGGAAAAGGATGCCCTCCAGCACCCCACGCAACATGGCGTCGCGGGCGGGCACGCGCTCGAGCTTGTGCTCGATGAAGCCATACAGGTCCTGCAATCCCACCTGCTGCGAGCGGCGCACGGCCAGCAGTTGCCGCTGCTCCGCCGTCAGATCGGCCAACGCCGCGCCGGCAAGTACGCCCATCGCCGTCTCCTCGCCTGGACGAAGCAGCTGCCAGGCCGGCGGCAGATCCGGGTCCTCGACCAGGACGCCCGCCTGCAAATAGACCTGGCGCAAGGCCTCGCGCAGTTCCGCCACCTGCCGCCGCACGCCCAACCGCGCCACCGCCCCAAAGATATCGCAAAAGGCCCGCCACTGCACTTCCGGCAAGATGTGCCGTCCGATCTGCAACGGGTTCCAACGCAAGGGCCGCACCCCGCCCGGCGAGAGCTGGCGGATCTCCACCCGCCGCTCCAGACCCGGCACGTTCAACAACTGCCGCCAGCCAGCGCCAAAGTCGAGGACGATGGTGCGCAGATGCCATTTCAGGGTCGTCTCCACCGCCAGCCGCACCGCCGCCACCGATTTGCCATAGCCGGTGTCGCCGACAAAGGCGGTGTGAAAATGCCGTTCCCGCTGCAGGCGCAAAGGCACGGCGGTGGGGTCGCCGGTCTCGGGACTGATCTGGTGGCCGAGGATGGCCACGTCGTCGTGTTGGCGGGCGCTGCTGGGGTAGAAGGCGAGACCGGCGGGGATGCGTTCCTGTACGGTGGTGGCCAGCCCCTCCTCAAACAGGTTGGGGGCGGTGAGGGCCGCCACCATCTCCGGCGTATGCAAGGTGCCCCAGCGCGTCCACAGGCCCACGCCAAAGGGGTCGGTGGCAGTGAAATCGAGCGAGGGGCGCAAGGCCAGAGCATGGGGCCGCAAGGCTTCGCCGGCGGAGACGGTCATGATCGGGGTGGGCATCTGCGGGCCGTGAAAGGCCTGCGGCACCAGGGCGCGGGCGGCGGCGGCCCCGCGCGCATCCACCAGCAACATGGCGGTGGTGAGAAAGCCGCCCTCGGCGCTGGCATGATTCAACAAAGATTGCAGGCTGTTGACCATTTCGGTCAGGCGCATGGCCGTGTGGTCTTCGGTCTGCCACGAGCGACCGACCGAGAAACCGGGGATGATGCCGCCGCCGAAACTACCGCTGAAGCCGCGCCCGCCGCCAAAGGCGATGGCCTGCGCCGCCGCCTGACCGTCGGAGTGGGCCCGGCCCACCTGGTAGGAGCGGGACACGGCCTTGCCTTCGCTCCACCCTTCGGAAATGGACTCGGCCCGGGACAGGGTGTGGGCCTGGCCGCGGCTGACGCTGTGCGATTGGCTGACTACATCACTGACACTGACCGCCCGGCTGCTGGTGTTGGCCCCGCCCACAGTGTTGGCCCAGGATTGGGTGTTGGCCAGCGACTGGCCGCTTGCTCCGCCCACGCTGTCGGCGCTGGATTGGCTGCGGGAGGTGGAATCGGTATGGGCCCCGCCCACGCTGTCGGCGCTGCCTTTGGTTTGCGCCCTCCCCCAGGATTCGCCCTGCGTGGCGGAGGTAAAGCCGCCCTTGCTGCTGGTGTCGGAGGCGGAGTGCACGGTGCTGGTGCCCTGTGAACTGAAAGTGCCGTTGGTCTGGGCATGAGATGTGCCGCCGCCCACGCTGTCGGTCTGGCTGGCAAAGCTGCTGTCGGTGACGGCGGTGCCCTGGAAGCCCCCCTGGCTGCTACTCACGCCCTGCGACCAACCTGCCGACTGCGAACCGCTGACCCCGCTGGAGGCTCCTTCGCTCCAGCCGCTGCTGCTGCCGACTGAGCCGCCCACCGATTGACTCGCCCCCTGCGACACGCCCAGGCTGCTGCTGGCGGACTGCGAGATGCCGCTGCCGCTGGAGGCGCCGGCCATGTGCGAGGTGGTGACGCCGCTACTCTCCGCCCCGCCCCAGGTGTGGCTGGCGTTGGCGCTGACCCCGGCGTTGGTGCTGGCGCCGATGCTGCCGCCGGGTATGGCCCCGGTGGAGAGTTCGCCCGACACGCCCATGCCGGCATTGATGCCCGCCCCCACCGTGGTGGCCTCGGAGGTGGTGCTGGAGGTGTTCTGGGCCACACTGCTGGCACTTGATGCGCCACTGTACATCGATTCGGCCCGAGCCTCGCCCTGGCTGTAGCTCACACCCTGGCTTTGCGCCGCCCCCCAATTGCTGCTCTCGGAAACGCCGCCCGATTGGCTCTGCGAGACGCCCGCCGACCAGCCGCTGCTCTCGCCGCCACTGACGCCAGAGGAGACGCCCTGGCTCCAACTGCTGCCCGAGGACTGGGTCGTGCCATGACTGGAGCCGGAGCTGTCGCTGTGTCCCCATGAGGTGGAGACGCCGTCCGTCGTGCTGTGCGATTGGCCGCTGCTCTGGCTGACGCCCTGCGCCACGCCGCTGGTATGGGCCTGGCTCCAGGTGTCGCCCTGGCTACTGGCCTGCGAGCGGCTGTAGCTGTCGGTGCTGGCCTGCGAATCGGTGTGTCCCCACGAGCGACTGTCCGCCTGGCCCTGCGTGACGGCGGTGCCATCGCTGTGCGCCCAGGTCTGGCTTTCTGACTG
Organism: Caldilineales bacterium; assembly: GCA_024102915.1. Classification (GTDB taxonomy): domain Bacteria; phylum Chloroflexota; class Anaerolineae; order J102; family J102; genus JAGFJG01. The sequence goes on along the minus strand of JAGFJG010000094.1, from coordinate 23,261 downwards.
GCCGTGGGTGACGGCGCCGCCATCCGTACGGGCCCAGGAGGCGGTGCTCGCTTCACCCGTGGTCACGCCCACACCGCGACTGTGGCTGACGCCATCGGTGACGCTGACGCTCTCGGTCTGGGCCTCGCCCCGGGTTTCGGCCTGGCCGACGCTGTGGCCCCAGCTGTCTGTCTCGCCCTGACCCCAACCCTCGCTGACACTGTCGCCCTGCGATTGGGCCAGGGTGTCGGAGCGCCCGCGCTGGCTGCCGTAGCTGTCGGCCAGGGCGGTGGTGAGGGGGATGGCCATGCTAAAGCTGGCGCTGATCGCCCCCCGCTGGCGTGAGGCCACCTGGCTGGACACCTGCGCCATCTTGACCAGGGCCCGGGAGAGGTCGCCGCGGGCGATGTGGGCGGCGGTGACAGCAAAGACAAAATCGCTGCGCAATTTGGCCAGGCCGCGCAAGAGCAGTTCCCCCTGCTGGCTGGCCAGTTCCTCATCCATCTCGCCCAGGCTGCCATCGCGACCCATGCCCTTCTCCGCCCGTCGCGGGTCGGGATGGCCGAGGATGGCCAGCACCTGCGGCAAGGAGCGGATGCGTTCCAACAGCAGCAGGATGCGCTCGCGCTCGGGGCTCTGCAGGCGCGAGTGGGGGAAGTTGGCCAGCACCGCTTCCACCGCCGCCATGCGCTCTGCGGCCGCCCGTAAAGCCCCCGCCTCGGTGTGGGCTTCGGCCTGGGCGCCGTAGAACTGGCTGACGCCCAGATGTTGCGGCCGGAAGGCGCCAAAGGCCAGGTAGGAGAAGTCGACGCCGGCGTTGTACAGGCCGCGCACCGCCACCCATTGTTTGCCCATGATGTCAGGATGTTCGCGGGCTTCGATGGGCAGGTAGGTCAGTTCCCGCAGCAGGATGGCGCGATATCGCCGCTGCTGCTGGCGGTGGTCTTGCAGCAGGAAAACGACATGCTGCAGGAGACCGTGATGAAAGGCGGCGCCCTGGTCAAGGATGCTGAATTCAGCTGCTAGCGCCGCCATCAGGCCTCCGGGTCAGAGGGATTGTGTCCGCGCGTGCGCACGGCGGTAATCAGGCTGTCGGGGCGCTGCGGCAGGGGCGGATGCGCCAGCAAGACCTGCAGTAACAGCGACAAATATCCCAGCGGCAGGATCAACCACAGGCCCCAGGTGGCCAATGTCTCGATGAAGGCGCGGCCCTGGGCCAGGGCGGCGGCCGCTTCCCCCTGCCCGCCCAAAGCCTCGGCCCAGGCGGCGGCATCCACCCCGGCCAAATAGCTCTGGTAGCCGAGATGGGCGAGGGCGGCCAGGGCATAGAGGGTGAGGGCGCCGGTAATCCGCCAGCGCAGGGCATCGGGATTGAAGCGGTCGAGCAGGATGGCGGCCACACCGGCGGCGCTCATCAGGGCCAGCAGCACCGGGGCGGGGGCCGGGGTAAAGAAGGCGGCCAGCATAGCCACCACGGCGGCAGCCACCGTCCAGGCTCGTTGCCCCGGCGGCGCCTGCCACACCAGGTAGAGAAAACTGGCTGCCACCACCACGGCCGCCATCTCTTCCCACAGCACGTAGGTGCAGACGAGGAAGCCGTTGGCCTCGTAAATGGCCAGGGTACGCAGGAAATCAATCAATGTGTCCATCATGACGAAAGCACCAACCCACATTCAAAACGGGACGCAGATTGCGCTGAGGGGGCGCAGATCACCGCTGATCTTTTGACAAATCTGCTAGCTGTCAGGCCATCAGCCACGAAAGGTCCGGAATTCACGCATAGAGCGGGCAGGATTCGCGTCATTCGTGGCCCAAAGTCTACCCGTGCCTTGGCGGTCACGGCGGAACCCTGAACCCTGAACCTCGAACTCGGCACCCAGAACTCGGAACTCATTCAACCTCCCACAAGGTACTGTCTTTGAGATGGACTTTGACTTCGAAGGGGATGCTCACCTCCTGCGGGTCGCTGATCGGGGTGCCGGCGGTGGTGATGATGATGCGGCCGCCATGCACGCCGGGGTCGGAGGGCAGGTAGTTCCAATCCTCGTGCACGGCCATCGCCCGCCCCTCCCAGACGGTGAACACCTGGGGCAGGGGTTCGGTCTGGCGGGCGCCGGGGTAGCGGGCGGCCAGTTCTTTGATCCAGGCTACGGTCGATTCATGCAGGCGCATGGCCACCTCCACTTTGACGATGGGGTCGTTGTGCCGTTCCTGCAAGGTCCACACACAACGCCATTGCCAGGGGCCGTTGGCGCAGTCGGCGGGATATGCGCCGCCGCCCGGGTCGCACACCTGTTTGCTTTCCATCTTCCACCATTCCGCCCGGCCCCCGCGCAGGTTGATATCCAAATCAAAGCCGCGCACGGCCGGGTCCTGCCCTACCACGACGGCATGGGGCGGATCCTGGGTGTAGCTGCCGCCCGGTTTGATCAGGTCGATGCGCTCGCCGTCACAGGGGGGCGGTGTCGGTGTAGGCGCTACGGTCGGTTCGGCCTTGGGCGGGCCGCCGCAACAGTCCTGCCCGCGCACGCCCCTGAGGATGGGGCCGCAACCGCCGCGCCCGGCCTGGGCGCAACAGTTGTAGCGCTCGCCGTTGCCGCAAGTGCCGCGACTGCAGGAACCGCCGCCGCCGCCGCAATTGCCGGAGCAGCCGACCGGGCTGGTGGGCGAGTAGCTGCCGTCGCCGTTGCGCTGGTAGCAACTGCCGTTCATCATGATGTCGCAGTACCAGGCCTGGCAGCCGCCGGAGGCGCAGGCCGTGCCGGGGGGATATAGGCCGAGTTCGGCGAGAAAGGCGTAGGCATCTTCCTGCACGCCCAGATCGACCAAAGCCTGGTCGATGGCTGCTGGCATAACCAGAGGGGCCTGTACCAGAACCGGGGCCAACAGTCCGGCCAGGGCAGGAGTAATCAGGAGGAGGGTGAGGGCGACAAAGAAAGCGAGAGGAAGGCGTCGGAATAGGTCCATGTCGAATCCTGTGGGGTGGCGGTGAGGAAGGGGATGGCGGCCGGGTCGAAGGGTTGGGTGTGGCCGCTCAGGGCCAGGTCCATGGCCTGCACCCAGGCCAGGATGGCCAGGCCGTCCAGGGTGGGGCCGGGTTCGCCGCGGGCGTAGAGGTAGCAGCGCAGGCTGCGGGCCGGGCCCAGTTCCAGGTCGCGGTAGCAGTCAGACCAGGCCTCGGCTAAGGGCAATACGCCATTGCCCGGTTCCGGCCAGGCCGCACCCATTCGCAACAGGGCCGGTTCCGGGTCATAGCTGCCGCGCAGGGGTTCGGGGGCGGTGGCGGCATCGAGGATGGTCAGTTCCACGCCTTCGCGGAAGCGGCGTTGCAGGTTGGGGTAGCGGGCGGCCAGTGCCGCTTGCACGGCGGCGGGGTCGACGCGCCAGCTCGCCTGCCACTGCCGGGAGTCATCGTGCAGGTTGGCGGGCAGAGCCAGGTCGGGGTCCGTTGCGGTTGCGGCGGGGATGACGGCGATGGGCCGGGGTTGGGCGCTGAACTGGCGGAAGCGCAGGGTCAAATAGCCGCTGCCGGCGATGATCAGGGCCAGCAGCAAAAGTAGCAGGGTGCGGATGCGAAATTCGAACATGGTTTCAACCTCCCCTCATCCCCCAGGCGGCCAGCAGGGCCAGCACGGAACCGGCCAGAAACCAGGGTCCGGCCGGCAGGCGCCGTGATTCCCAGCCCAGCAGGCGGATGAGGATGAATGTGATGAGTAAGCTCAAGCCGGTCCAGGCCAGGGCGGCGGGGGCGAAGGCGGCCTGCACGATGGCAAGTTTGCCGTCGGCCCCGCCCATGCCGCCGCTGACGAAGGCCAGGTAGGAAGCGGCAAAAACCAGCAGGGTGAGGGCCAGGGTGCCCTGCCGCCAGCCCCAACACAGGGCCAGGGGCAGGGCCGGCAGGGTCAGCCAGTTGGGCACACGGTGCTGCCGCCAGTCGAAGAGGGCGCAGGGGATCAGCCACAGGGCCAGTAACAGACTGGACAGGAGGGACTCGTTCATGGCGGATCAGAGGATGCGCAGCAGGGGCAGCAGCATCGGCACCAGGATCAGGAACAGCAAAGGCATGAAGAAGAACAGTACCGAGGGCACGGCCAGGCGGGTTTCCAGTTTCTCCGCTTGCTGCAGCGAGCGGTCCTGGTAGGCGACGATGTAGGTCTGCACCAGGGCATTCATCAGGGCGGGACCGGCTGCCCCTTTGCGGGCGGCGGTGTCCAGCTGCACGGCAAAGGCGCGCAGGGCGGGCAGGTCATATGCCTCCGTGGTGGTGACCAGGGCGCCGGGGGTGGGGCCGCGGCCAAATACCGGTCGCCCGGTGCGTCGTGCAGATTCCATGGCCTGTTGTAGAAGCGTTGCCATGGGCCCGGTCCAGGTGGCCGCCCGTTCCAGGGCCTGGTCGGGAGGCAGGCCCGCCGCCATTTCCGCCGCCAGGATGGCGGTCAGTTCCGGCAGGGCCCGCTCCATCCGCCGCCGCACGCGGGCCGCCTGGCTGCGCACGCGGGCGAAAGGGTAGAGGAAGCCGAGCAGAGCGGCTAGCAGCAGGAGGGGACGCTGGGCAAAGGCCGCCACGGCCACGCCGCCGCTGCCGAGCAGGATGGCCATGCCCACAAGGTAGGCGGCCGAGGGTGGGTCAGCGACCAGGGCCAGCCAGCGGCGATCCCCTTCCAGATCCAACAGGGAGCCAAGGCCCGGCAGGCGGCGCAGGGCGCTCTGGCCGATTTGTTCCAGCGCGTTGGTTTCGGTCGCACCCTGGTAACGTAGCAGGGTGCGACCGGCCGGGGGCGCCAGGAGCAGGGTGAAGTCGAGATGGCGGGCCAGGATCAACATGGTGAGGCTGCCGCTGAGGGCGGCCAGCAGGATGAAGGCCCGCGGCGAGGCGGTGTCGATGGCGTCAAACAGGGGGGAGAGGGTGAAGGCGGCAAGGTCCATGGCGATTTCCTCGTAGGGCGGAAAGGTGTGGGGTGGAGGCTGGGGTCATTGGTAGAGCTGCGATTGCGATGGCCGGGGGACGATGGACGATGGATGATGGACGATGGCAGGCGATGTGCCGGGTGCGGCTGTGGCTCGGCCGCCTTCCGGGGTCAAGCGTCGAAATCACCAGTTTCGGTAACATACCCTTGACGAAAGCGCTTCTAGCGTGAGGGCAACCATCGTCCATCGTCTACCGTCCAACGTCAGGTCGTCACGAAAAACCCGCGTTTTCATGGTGCTGTCCATTCAGTCTTCCAGAGCTTCGTCGATCATGTTGTTGAGCAGGACGTAGCCCAACGCCATGACCGCCAGGCAGATCAGGGTGAAGGCCTGCACGAAGGGGTCCTGGTAGGCGACCCGGTTCTGCTCGGCCGAGAGCATGATCAGGACGACCACGCCCATGATCGCCAGCATAGTGAGGACGGCGCTACGGGCGGCTTCGGCTTTGGCCCGAGCCACCGCCCGCGCCCGTAGGATGCTGGTCAAATGCTCGGCCGTGGCGGTGAAAGCCTGGGTGAAGCCGCTGCCGCCGGTCTCCAGCAGGCGGCCGATCTCAAAGACGACCAGAGCCAGGGACACGGAGATGACCTCCGCCTCCTGTTGGGCGCTGGTCAGGAAAGGCTGCCGTCCCGGTTGGCGCAGGCCGCGCAAGAAGGCGTCCATCCACAGGCGCAGGGGCGCGGTCGCGGCCAGGCCGGCGTTGATGTCCTCCAGCGCCGCCACCGGTGAGGCGGTGACAAGCAAGGTGCCGGAGAGACGTGAGGTGAAGGTGGGCAGTTCCTGTTCGATGGCGTTGCAAAATTTGCGCCAGCGGCCCTGCAGCCAGGTCCCGGCCAGGATGGCGAACAGCACGCCGCCACCCAGGGCCAGGACCAGGGGATATCCCAGAGCCAACAAAATCAGGGCGGGGGCGAGCCCGGCCAGGAGGCGCAGGGTGAGGAGCAGGCGGGGACGGTAGGGCAGGCCCAATGATTGCAGGATGATCGCCTCCTGGTTGAGGTGGATGTCGGGGCCGGGCAGGGGGCTGTCCCCCGCGTTCTCGGTATAGGCGAGGACTTGATTGCTGCGACTGCGCCACCACAGGTCGGGCTTGAGGCGACGGGCTGTGACAAAGGCGGTGAGGGCGGCCAGTACGGCGGCGGCCAGGATCAGGACTCTGGCGTCGAGAGCGGCGAGAGAGAAGTTGAACATGGTTTCAGGGTTCATCGGCGGTCTCCTTCGGGAAAAGGGGCTGAGAGCTGGGGCCGGTCATTGCCGGCGGCGGCTGGGGGCGGTCATGGTCTCCTGACCCGGTTGCCACAACTGGCGGAATGCCACTTCGCGAGCTTCCATGCCGGCCAGTTCCCACACGCCCAGGCCTTGGCGACGACCCTGCCGCCAGCCCACCTGCACGACCAAATCGATCGCTTCGTTGAACATGCCGCGAGCTGCCTGATATGGCACCTGGGCGTCGGCGTACATGACCACGCACATGCGATGCACGGCGTGGCCGGGGCTCTCGGCATGAAAGGTGGTCATGCCGGCATGGTCGGACATGATCGCTCGAAACAGGGACATGGCCGCCCTGCCTGTACGCACTTCGCCTACGATGATCGCTTCCGGGGCCAGACGCAGGGCATCGTCGACGCCATCAGAGACGGTGTAGGGGGGGACGTCGGAACCGGGTGGGGCGTGGCGGGCTTCGATGGCGATGAGGTTGGGATGCGGCAGCCAGATCTCGTTGGGGTCTTCGACGGTGACGATGCGAGTCTCATGTGGCAGGCCATGTGCCAGGGCGGAAAGCAGGGTGGTCTTACCGGAAGCGGTGCCGCCGATGATGAACAGGCGCATGCGTTCGCCCACCGCCCGCAGCAGTTGTTCCACCACTGCCGCGGGGAAGACTTCCCAACCGATGATTTGGGCGGGCGGCACCGGGCGCGGTTCGTACAGGCGCAGGGAGAGCAGCGGCCATTCCCCCACCACCAGGCTTGGGTGCATGACTTTGAGACGGGCGCCGCCAAAGCCGAGTTCGCGGTCGCGCGGCAGTTTGGCATCGACGGTGGGCGTCGCCTCGCTGCAGGCTTTGCCCTCCGCCGCCAGCAGGGTCTCAACCACCTGCCACACTTCTTCCTGACCGGGGCGGATGTCGGGCAGAAGCACATGTTCGAGCTGGCCTTTGGGCCGCACCCAGAGGGCGCCATCGCCGTTGAGTTGGATGTCGGTGTAGAGGTCGCAGGCGGGCGGCAGCAGGGCGTCGAGGAAGCGCAGGCCCGCCACCTGGGCGACGACTTTGGCCGCGGCCTGCTGTAATTCGGCGGCGGGGATGGCGGCGTAGCCCAGGCGCTGCAGGGCCGCTTGCAGTTCGCTCTCGGCCCGCACTGCCACTTGCCGGCGGTCACGCGCCTGGCTGCGGGGCAGGCCTGCCAGGGCGGCGGTGGCCTGACGTACCGTCTCCTGCATGTGTTGTGGCGATATCGCCCGTCGCGTTTCCGCCCACCAGGAGGGCGTGGCGGCGGTCGGCATTGTTTCATCAAGGGAGAAGTTGGTCATGGTTGCAGTGGGTCAGAAGTCAGAGGTCGGAGGTCAGTAGTCGGATATGGCGCAGGGTGAATGTTGCAGGTGAAGAGCGGAGAACTGAAGTCAGCGGTCAGAGGCCGGATTTGGCGCAGGGTGCAGGGTGAATGTTGCAGGTTGAAAAACGTGCTTCGCAGGGCAGATGACGCAAAGGGAAAGTCGCAGGTTGGAGGAAGAACGCCTGAAGGCTGATGTCAGTGCTGCACCTGGCAAAACGAGGGCTGATGGCCAGTAGTCGGATCTCCGACCTCTGACTTCTGACCTCTGACCTCTGCCCTCCGACTTCTGACTTCTGCTCTTAGCGCTTAATGCGCAAGGGACCCACCTGCCACACGCGGGCGGGACGGGCGGTTTGTGAGGCATGCTGGCTGGCCAGGCCCGGCGGCGGCGCAAACAGCAGGTCGCCCAGGCGCTTGCTGGCCTGACGCAACGGTTCCGAGAGGTTGTAGGCCGGGCGGAACTGGGTGCGGGCGGTGTCGATGCGGGGGTCGTCGGGGATGACCGCAGCTAGAGGCGGGGTTCCCGCCCGCATGCGGCTGAGTGAACGCATGAATTCATCGGCGGCCAGTAAGGTATCGCGACCGCGATTGAGGATGAGGTGCATGCCCTCCAGGGGAATGCTGTGCTGGTGGCTCATGAAGGTCCCGGCCATGGCCGTCGCTTCGCTCACCGCCAGCAAGCCGTCGGGCGTGGGCAGGGCGGTCAGGACCAGGGTGTTGGCGGCGGAGATGGCGGGCGCCGCCATTTCGGCAGCGGACACATCCAGCACCACCACCGCATAGCCGGCCCGGGCGGCCACGCTGGCCAAACCCGGCAATCCCTGCTGGTTGTTCATGGCCACGGCCGCATAGCCGTCGAGACCGGCCTGGTGGGGAAAACCCGCCAGCACATCCAACAAATCGTAGGCGCGGATGCAGGCCCGCAGCTGTTCGGCCGTGGGTGTGGCCATCCAGGTGTTCAGGTTGGGCTCCGGCCCGTCAAAGCCCAGGCGCAGGGGGATGACGTCGGGCACGCCCAGCCCCACCAGCAAGGTGGGCAAGCGCCGTTCCGCCGCCTCCAGGGCCAGGGCGGTGGCCAGGGTGCTGCGACCACTGCCTCCTTGCAGGCCCCAGACGGCAATACAGCGCCAGCCCACCATGGCCGAGCGCGGGCCGTTTTGCAGGAGGCCGTAGCGCTCAGTTGCGCCGTCCATCTGGCGGGCGGCGTGGGCGTTGGCATAGATGCGGCTGGCCAGTTCCGGCAGGTTGACCTCGCCGCTCAGGGCTTCGGCCAGCGCCGGCATTTCCTGCAGCGCCTGCAGGATGGAGGCGGGCGTTTCTTCCGGCAGCAGGGCGTAGAGGCTGCCGGAGAACCCGCCCAGCACGGCGGCGAATTCCTCGAAGCTGCTGAAGGCCCCGGCCTGGGCCAGCACCACGTCGGGGCGAACGGTCAGTTTGGCTCGCACATCCTCGGCCGAGGTGGCGGTGGCGGCCACGGTGAAGCGGGCGTCCTGGCGAAAAAGGCTGAGCAGGGGGGCCAGGCGTTCCGGTGATGCCGCCAGCAATATGCTGACGGGCGGGGCGGCGGTGGCGCTGTCGGGGCTGGCAACCGTCGCGGTCAGGTCGACTCCCCAGCCGTTCATGGCGCCGCCTCCGCGTTGAGGCTGGGCGTGGGCGCCAGGCTGAGCAGGTTGAGGCCGGGCGAGATATACGGTTCCGGCATCTCCGGCATCAGCACCAGCGAGAAGGAGCGACCGGCGGCGTTGAGTGCGGCCAGCAGTTCCACCGGCGTCGCCCATTGCACGTCGGCGTTCAACCAATCGGGCATACCCTGCGGCGGCTGCCAGGTTGTGACCAGGCCACTTTCGAGGGATGGTAGGGTATAGGTCAGGGCCAGGGTTTCGGTGATGGGGGCGTAGGTGATGGGGGCAGGGTCGATTGCGGCGGCGACGATGACCACGCCCTCGCGGGCGCTGGCGTTGCCGCCGCTGTTGCGGATGGCGCTGGTTTGGCCTGATTCCACCGTGAGTTCGCCGCTGATCGGCGTTTGCGGCCGGGCCTGGAATTCGGGGCTGACGTAGAGGACGCGCAGGTCTTCGACCACCGCTTTGGCATACAGGTCGCCGTTGGCGTCGGTCAGGGTGGCGACCACGCCCACGTACATGCCCGGACGCAGGATGCCGCCCAGGCCCTGGTCCTGTTCCACCCGCAAGGAGACCGCTCGTTCGTGCGGTTGCAGGGTGACAGGCTGGCCCAGATGGCGCACACTCACCGCCTCGCCCTGGTAGCGGACCACGGCCAGGGTCTGGCCGATGAGGAGGGCGACGTCGCTGACAGATTCGGCCGGGGCCAGGTCGGCCGCCTGGGTGATGGTGCTGAGGTCGGCGGCGCTGAGCACGGCGCCGGCGCCGAGGTCGCGGGCGGCAACGACCACATCGACGGTGGGCGTTTCCTGTGGCCATAGGGCCAGTAAGATGAGAAGAAAGGTGATGGCGCCCAGCAGTAGGGGTAAGCCCAGGCGGGCGCGGCGCTTCTGTGTCATACACGGTCTCCTGTGGGGAAATGGCGGCGGCGATTGCGAAGAGAGGGCTGGGAGGTTGACTTGGACACATCAATCCGGTTCCCGACGCTTTCTTCGAGTGTAGCAAGCGGGTATGTCCGCCGTCATGACCAAAATCTACTATTTGTACGGCGCTGGCGTAGTAGGAAACGACTAGGCGCGTCTGGTGGTTTTGTGTCATGATGCAGCGAGGACGATTTGCTAGGCTGGGGAGATGACCGACCATGTCCCTCCAACCCTGCCATGTTCCAACCCCGCGCTGAATCTACCCCCAACCTTGCGCACCCGTCCCGCCCCGTCATTCGCCCATCTCTGGCGCCGCGCCGGCAAATCCTGGCCGCGCGACCTCGCCGCCCTCAGTTTGTTGGGTACCAGCGGTTGGTCAAGCCGTCTGGCTCTCAACTCGTGGCTGGTTGCCCATCACCCGCGGTTTGCCGGCATAGATACCAGTGTGCTCAAGCGCCTGTGGCCGCGATTGGCGGCGCGTGGGCTTGTGGCAACGCAGACGGTCGTCATCGACCGCCGCCATCATCTCAGCGCCGCGTTGGTCTGGCTCAGCGACCTGGGGTATGGCTTCCTGCGCGAGCAGGGGCTGCCCTGCATCACGCTCTCGGAGTGGGACCGCCTGCGCATCGCCCATGATGGCGAGAGCCAGCCCGTACACACGGCCATGGTCATCCTCGCCGCCCATTACTTCCGCCAGCGTGGCTACATGACTGAGGTGTGCCCGCCCGTGGCTGGGGCCTTCGCCCCCGATTTACTTCTCGTCCATGCCGCCAGCGGTGCGAGGCTGTACGTGGAAGTGGAAGCGCCGGCCCAGGGCGGCAAGGCCCAGCAGGCGCAACTGCGGGCCAAGTGGGAGTTGATGGCGGCCGCGCAGGGTTTTGTGGCTTTGTGCGCCGCCACTCCCCGCCAGTGTCAGCAGCGCCGGCAATCAGCCCGGCAGGTGACCGAACGCGTGCTGGCCGCCGATTTGCTGACGCTGGCGCAGAGGCCAGACATCATCTGGTCGCTGGGTGATGGGCGCAGGCCTGGCGCAGGGGGTGGCGGAATACGTTCACGAGGGGTAGGGTAGGGCGGATATAGAGGGGGGCGTTCAACCCGGATTACCCCCTTCCCAAACGGCAGCGGTGGTGCAGGGGTGTATCCGGGCGGAAAGGGCAAGTAGCTTCAGCACCCCGGCGTGGCTCCGAGTGGCGCCTTGCAAGGCTGCGGTCAGCGCTTCCCGCCAAAGTAGCGTTGATCTGGCCGATGCCATGAATGGCGGCAAAATCGTGCTGGCCAATCTCTCGCAGGGCAAGTTGGGCGAGGACAATGCCGCCTTGTTGGGAGCTATCTTGATTACGCAGATCCAGTTGGCGGCCATGGCCCGCGTGCATGCGCCTGAGAGTCAGCGTCGCGACTTCTATCTCTATGCCGATGAGTTTCAGAACTTCGCCACCGAGTCCTTCACCAAGATATTGGCGGAGGCGCGCAAGTATCGCCTGAATCTGATTTTGGCCAATCAGTATGTGGCGCAGATGCCGGAATCGGTGCAGAAGGCCATCTTTGGTAATTGTGGTACGGTGATGTGTTTGACGGTGGGGGCGGAGGATGCCGTCACCCTCAGCCGGGAGTTCAATCACACTTATTCGCCTGCTGACCTCACAACACTTGGCCGTTATCAGTTGGTCAATCGTTTGACCATCGCCAACAGCGCCCATCAGCCCTTTCCTGCGCAGGCCGTCGCTCTGCCTGCCGCAGCCCGACCTGACAGGGCCAAGGTTGTGCGGGTGAGTCGGGAAAGGTATGGCAGGCTTAGGGAAAGGGTAACCTGAATCTTGTGAAGCTACTGCCGGGCCTCAACCCTGATAAAGCAGCAAAAGCTGTCAACTCTGCTCGACAGCCGAAAAGCCATTCACTGCAGAGCGTAATTGTCCGTACCACCCCTTCACACATCCATCTCCCGCACATCGAAGACCAACACACTCGCCACCTCCCCCTCTCGCTGCAAGCGCCCGACGGCGAATAACATCCCGGCGGTGCGCAGGACATCCCGCCGCCGCTCATACAACTTGGGCCGGATGATGAGATTGGCCAGACCGGTTTCGTCTTCCAGCGTGATGAAAAGATGCCCCTTGGCCGTTTCGGGCCGCTGACGGACGACGACCTGCCCGGCCACTTTGACGACAACGCCATCCGGGCGACGCGCCAGGGCGGCGCTGCTGAGCACGCCCATCTCCTGCAAGCGCGCGCGATACAGCCGCAGGGGGTGCTCGCCCGGCGACATGCCCAGCATCTCCAGATGCCAGCCCATGCGCTCCGCCTCGTCCAGGTCGGGCAGCGTCACCGGGTCGAGGTCAGTAGAAAGGTCGAAGGTTTGGGGGCGATAATCAAGGCTGTGCAGATGCCAGAGCAATTGCCGCCGATCCGGAGCAAGCGCATCCAAGGCCCCGGCCCGGATGAGGGCGGTGATCACATCCTGGGGCAGGCGGGTGCGCTGGCACAGGTCTGGCAGATCGACGAATGGCCCCGGCTGCCGCGCCTGCAACACGCGTGCCCGCGCCATCGGCCCCACATGCTTGATGTAGCCCAGACTCAAGCGGATGTTCCCCTCTTCAACCGTACAGCTTTCCGCGCTGCGATTGATGTCGGGGGCCAACGTTTCCACCCCGTGGCGGCGGGCGTCTCCCATCACCACTGCCGGTGAATAGAAGCCCATCGGCTGATGGTTGAGCAAGGCGCAGTAGAACTCGACCGGATAATAGTGCTTCAGCCACATAGTCTGATAGGAAAGCAGGGCGAAGGCGGCGGCATGGCTTTTGCAGAAGCCATAGGAAGCGAATCCCGCCAGTTGCCCGAATATCTCCACCGCCTCCTCGTGCCCCAATCCATTCTGCATTGCACCCGCCACGAAACGCTGCGCCAATTCCTTCATGGCATCGGTGGGACTCTTGCGCTTCATCGCCCGTCGCAGTTGGTCCGCCTCGCCCCCTGAGAATCCCGCCAGCGTCATCGCAATTCGCAGCACCTGTTCCTGAAAGAGTACCACGCCCAGGGTGTCTGCGAGGGCCGATTCCAACGAAGGATGGATATAGGTCACCGCTTCCAAACCCTGGCGGCGGCGCAAGTAGGGATGCACCATGTTGCCCTGAATGGGGCCGGGCCGGATGATGGCCACCTCCACGACGATGTCTTCGAAGCAGCGCGGCTGCAAGCGGGGCAGCATCTGCGCCTGCGCCCGCGATTCCACCTGGAATGCGCCGATGGCGTCCGCCCGACACAGCGCCTCATAGACGTGCGGATCATCGAGTGTAAGTTCATCGAGCGCCAGAGTCTGACCCGTGTTGGTGGCGACCAGCCTGGCGATTTCATCCACCATGCCCAGCGTGCGCAGGCCGAGGATGTCCAGCTTGATCAGACCAGCATCCTCCACGCTGTCTTTGTCCCACTGCACCACCACCCGCCCTGGCATGGTCGCACGCTCCAGCGGAACCAGTTCGTGGAGAGGACTGGCCGAGATGAGCATGCCGCCATTGTGAATGGACAAATGTCGGGGCACGCCCTGCAATTGCTCACACAAGTCGAAAAACAGGGCGGCGGCCTCTTCATCCCAGAATGCAATTTCCTCCCCGCCTGCCGCCTCATCCTCCCGCTCTGTCGCTGCACCGCCCGCTTTCCCCTCCCGCCAATCCCGATAGGTGCGTTGCATTGCATCCACCATGTCCGCCTTCACACCCAGCGCTCGGGCCACATCCCGCACGGCGGAGCGCGTACGAAAGGTGTTGATGTTGCACACCATCGCCGTGTGTTCAGGCCCATAGCGGCGGTACACATATTGGATCACCTCCTCGCGGCGGTCGGCGGCGAAATCGATGTCGATATCGGGCATTGTATGGCGGTCGGCGGAGAGGAAGCGTTCAAACAGCAGGTTGAAACGCAGCGGGTCCACCGGCGTGATATCCAGCACATAGGCGACGAGCGAGTTCGCCGCCGAACCGCGGCCCTGGCAGCGAATGCCTTTTTCTCTGGCAAAGCGGATCACATCCCACACAATCAGGAAATACCCGGCCAGTCCGCTGCGCTCGATCACATCCAACTCATATGCCAACTGCTTGCTGACGGCGGGCGACACCGCCTGATACCGGCGGCGCAGGCCCTGCTGGCAAAGCTCGTAGAGATAGCTGAAGGCGGTGTGCTCCTCCGGCACCGGGAATTCCGGCAGCCGCTGCCCGCCGAAATCCAGGCTGACCTGACAGCGTTCGGCAATCACCAGGGTGTTTTGCAGGGCGTCGGGCAAATACGGCCACAGCCGGGCGATTTCAGCCGGGGCTTTGAGATAGTATTCGTTATTGGCACGCAACACGCTCTGCCCTTCATCCAGCGCCACCAGATGTTGGATGCAGACCAGCACATCTTGCAGCAGCGATTCGGCGCGTTGGGCATAGTGCACGTTGTTGGTGGCGACGATGGGCAGGTCAAGGCGGCGGGCGATGTCGAGTTGGCCGCGGATCAGGTTCGTCTCGTCCGGTCGCAGATGGCGTTGCAGTTCGATGAAGAGATGGCGAGGGCCGAAGATATGGCGCAAACGTGCGGTATTCTGAAAAGCCCGGTCGGGTTCGCCCGCCAGCAGGGGGGCGGCGATGGGGCCGTGGCGACAGCCGCTGAGGCAAATCAAGCCCTGGCGATGTTGGTTCAGGGTTTCCCAGCCCAGTCTGGGTTCGGTTTTCCCCGGCCAGGGTTCAGTGTCAGGCGCTGTCGTGTCGGGTGTCAGGTGGGCGGTGGTGAGCAGGCGGCAGAGGTTGGCATAGCCGGTTTGGTTATCGGCCAGCAGGGTGAGGTGCTGTGTCGGGTGTCGGGTTCCAGGTTCCAGGTGTTGGTTTCCGAGTTCCGAGGTGGGTGGCTCTTCCAGCGTGACTTCCGCCCCGATGATGGGATGGATATTTCGGTCCCTGGCTTTACGCCAGAATTGCACCGCTCCGATCAGGTTGTCGTGGTCAGTCAAGGCCAGGGCCGGCATATGCAATTCCGCCGCCCGGTCCAGCAGCTTTTCGGGTGAGGAAGCGCCATCCAGCAGCGAATAGAAGCTGTGTGCATGCAATTCGACATAGCCCTGACCCTCACTCATTTTCTTCACCGATTTCTTCATCCAATCTATGTGAATCCGTGTAATCTGTGGATTCTGAGTGACCGGGCCGAACAAATATCACGATTCAATCATACAGACACACCAACGCCCAGGCATCCCGCTGCATATCCCGCGCCACCACGCATAGCAACCCATCTGTCGTCGTCAATTTGATGTATTCTCGGTCTGCACGTTCCCCCCGCCACCACACGCCCTTTGCCCGCCAGCGATTGCAAATACGTTCGACCTGGTGCATGTCCTTGCCCCAACGAAAACGCAGGGGCTTGCCATGCGCATCACAAATGACGGCGATGTCCTCGCCATTGATCCACACATGCGCGTTCACGCCGCGAACTCTTGCAAGCGCACACGTCGCTCCATGCGTAATAGGTTGTAATCCAGCGTTTCGGCCAGCAGGAAACGTCCCGGGCCGTAACGTACAACAAGCTCTTGCACACCTTCCACCAGATGGGCGGCGGACGTGCCTGCACCGGGGAAGAGCAGCAGTTGGTCGCCCGGCGCTTCCTGGATATCACTGAGGTCGATGCTGCATCCGCTGACGGGCGCGGGCCAGATTGCCGATTCCCAACGGTGTGTGAGGCGTTGCAGCAGCTTGTCCAGGTCGGTGGTGGGAGCAGACAAATGCCAGACATCCGCCTGTTCCTGGCCCTGTTCAAAACGCAGCACGCTGCGTAGCCCCTGCGCGGCTTGTAGTTGTTCTCGCAGCGGAACAAGCAGCGATTCTAACAATCGTTTGGCGGTTGCTGCCAATGGGGTCAGTGACTGGATGGCCGGTTCGAATTCGGCGCTGCGTGTGTAGATGGGACGTTTGTGGCGCGGCGCTACAGGGCGTTTGTCCTGGCCCTGCGCCCACAGTTGCGCCAATCGCCCTGCCTTACCGAATTGCTGCATCACAGATTTGGTGGGCAGGGCGGCGAAATCGCCCAGGGTGCGAATGCCCAGCCAGTGTAAGAGTTGCAGGTGCTCCGCCGCCAGCGGCAGCAGATGGATGGGCAACGGTCTGAGAAAGGGCGTTTCCGCCTCGCCCAATACCACGCGCACCGCCCCCGCCCGCGTGTGTCGGGCCGCGGCCAGGGCGGTGAATTTGCCGGAATCACAGCCGATGGCGGGTTGCAAAGCCTCGCCGAACTCTTGGCGTAATTGCTTACCCATCTCCTGGCAGAAAGGGGCGGCGCTGGCGGCATCGAGGTCGGGCGCAGCGATGTAGGCCGTGCCCAGGCTGGCCGGTTCCACCGCGTCGGCGAATTCGTCCAGCAGCGCCAACACATATTCATATTCCTGGCGGATCAGGGCCAAGTCGGCGACCTGGCACACCAGCGCCGGGCAAAGCGTCTGCGCCTGGCGCACAGTCTGGCCGACGGCAACGCCCGCCATCCGCGCCGCTGGCGTGGTTGCCAGCACGCGTTCCTCGGCGTTGAGCATGGCGACCGGCTGTTGTAGGATGCCAGGGTCTGCGCGCGCCAGCAGGGCGATGGGGAAGTAGGGGATGGCGCAGGCGATGATGGGCATGGGGGGAGGGCGGGAGGCAGAAGTCAGAGGTCGGAGGTCGGAAGTCGGAGGGATTTCGTGTTCTGGTCAAATGCCCTGTCCGTGTACGGTGCCGTTGAATTCGATCTCCACTGGGATGGATTGACCAGAAGGGCCGAATTTGTTCTTGCGAATGGTGACCGCCACGCGATAGCCGCGCACGTCGGGGCCATCGACCAGCCAGCGTTCTCTGTCCAGGTTGAGTTGCACAGAGGCGAAGTGAGCGAGTGCGCTTTCTTGCGCCAGAAGACGTCGCCACAACGGCGGCCCATCATCCAGCACCAGCAATGCCGCCTTTGATTGCGCCAACTGTGCCGTCAGCTGAGCCAGCGTTCCCTCTGCCGACCTTTCACCCTGCACCGCCCCCCAGTTGTCGAAGAGGATGGCGGCCAGTTCGGTGCGTGCGGTCAATGCTTGCAGTATTTCCAGCGCTTGCCTGCCATTTTCTGGCCGGGCCAGGAGCAGACTCGTCAATTGCACGCCGCAGCGTTGCAGGTATTCGGCATTGGCGGTATGTGCGACATCGAGGTAGGCAACCGCCCTGCCCCGCTGTTGGGCGCGCGCCAGCACCAGGGCAGCCAGCGTCACCTTGCCCGAGGTGGCCGCGCCGCTGAAGGTGGTGATGCGGCCTTTCGGTATGCCGCCAATGCCCAGCCCCTCGTCTAACGCGGCGAAGCCGGTCGAGATATGGGGGGCGCGCACGCCACGCGCCATCCCCTTCTGCAAGGCTTGCGAGCCATATTGCTGTTGGACGAGTGATACCGTACGTTCCAGGCGCTGCTTGCGGTCTTTCCTACGAGCCATGACATCGTGCGCATACCGCCCAGGGAATTTGGCTTGGAGGGGAAGGGGGCAAGACCAAGAGGCGGATTCGCCCTTAGCTTATAGAACATATATTCTATTGTCAAGAAAGGTTTTGAAGGCGTGCGTTTATTATGCTGGTGGGGCTAGTCAAGATCGGGAGCAACAAATTCCCATTCCATATCCGGGTTTGATTTTGCCACGGGCTTAGGTATGATTATTCATGAGGCAACGACTGAGGTTTGGGTGACATTTTCCCGTGAGCCAATACGTTGCGTAATTCTTTTTGTCATTGGGCGGGCGAGGCATGAACTTGTAAAACGCATCTTGGAACATGTATACGCTCAGTATGATCAGGTTGTAGCAATAACCCCACGCTCGAACCACCACCCGGTGCTTGGGCACAGTGTAAAAGGGTCAACGGAATTCGCTCCCGCGATGCAAAAGCCAAAGCCCAAAACGTTTCAATGCTGTCGTCGACTCAGTATGAAAAACTACCGGACAACATCACTCGTAAAAACGGCTCATGCCACCGCCACTGATCTCCTTCACGATACGCCTGACCCAACAACGGTGTGAAAGGCGAGGCTGAGAAATCGGGCGTGCGTGCCCAATAGCCGTTCATCAGCGAGTTCTGGGCGGTGATGGTTGCCGCCACTACGATGTCGGTGAGGTGTTCACCGCCGGCAGCGATAGCGAGGAAACATTCCTGCGGGTCGTGGTAGTGATGCTCGGCCAGAGTGCAGCCCACGTACATGCTGGCCCCAGTGCCATCGCCGAAACCCTCGGTCAGGCAGGGCGAGTCTGCCACCAGGGCCAGCGGCGCCACCGGACTGGGGCAACGCGCGTCCCAAACCGGGTCGATCAGGGTGAGGCGAATGCCATGTGGATGCTGGTTGAAAAGCTGGTCGCCCCAGAATGCGGTAATGACCTGGCCATAGACATCCCGCTGCAATTCCCAATCCCAGGCAGCCGAAGCGTCGACCAGCTCATAACCCCAGCCGCTGATGCGGGTGGCGCGCACCGGCCAGGCGGTGTCCGGGCCGAGGACGATGTGTGCGGGTAGAGCCGGTGGAGCCTGAGGTGTGGCGGTTGGCGCCGGTGGGGTGGCAGTGGGCGATTGCATTGAAGTTACCGATGCTGGCAACATCGTGGGCGGTGTAGTTGGCGTGGCCGTCGCTGTCGATCGGGTTGGACGCCAGTCGCTGGGTTCGTCGATGGGTTGGGCCAGGATGTTGTCATTCAGCGGCAGGCACAGGGCCAGGAGTGCGATGACGCCGGCCGAGAGGATACGAGTTTGCATGGATGTTCTCATGTTTCGCCTCCGCGAAGAGAATGGGGATCCGCATGCCTTTCAGGTGTGTGCGGCAGTTGGGGTACAGCTGGGACAGGGGATGACGAGTCTGTGATGCGGATCGCCTGCTGGCACCTGGATGCGCAGATGCCTGGACCCCTGGCAGGCTGCGCAGGTTGCCGACATCGCTTTGCTGCCGCCGTTTGGCGCCGATGCGCGCTGGCGTACGACCACCTGTAGCAGGAAGCCCGCCGCTTGCGGGTCGTGGCGGCGTGTGTTGACCAGGTGTTGCAGCCAGGCGTCGATCCGCTGTGGATCTTCCTGCCAGGCTTGCAGCAATTCGCGCTGGGGACCCCGGCCTTTGAGGCCGAGAAGGCGCACTTGCTCCTGCAAGGCCAGAGGCAGGGCGCCGTTTTGGGAATAGCCAGGGGTGTCAGCGATGCCGTTCCCGAGTGCTGAGACAGTTTCTGTTGTTGTTTTCTGGGGTGGATTGTCTGTTGGATCAGATCTATCTCTGTCTTGATCTATAGGGGGCGCTGTACTTTGTGCCAGGGCTGCTGTACTTCGTTCCAGCATCGCTGCGGTTTGTTCCGCCGCCACTGTACTTTGTTCCGGGGAATCTGGATCTGATGCCGTCATAATGGCCGCACTTTGTTCCGTACCCACTTTACTTTGTGCCACGACTGCTGTACTTCGTTCCGAGGAAGTCGGTGATATCGTGTCGACAGCGTCGGGTGTGGGGTCTGTGGGCTCGATAATCTGACCATCTTCACTCACGGTCATGCCCTCAAGGCGCAGGGCGAAGATACGACCGTTGCCCTGGTAGCGCCACACCAACCAGCCGCGTTCGACGCCCTCTTTCAGGGCTTTGCGCACCGCCCGCCCTGTGTAGCCGATGCCCTCGTCGTAACGCTCACCCTTGCGAGCTGGGTCGGCAAAGCGACGGCCGTGGGCGATGTCTTCTTCGCTCAGCCAGCAGGGTTCATGCTGGTGGCCATGCCAGCCCCAGGTGTGGCGGAAGAAGTAGGTGATGAGCAGGATCAGAGTTTCGGAGCGCACGCCGGCGGTGAGGTCGATTCAGGACGCCGGGACCAGCAAGAACTTGGCGGTGGGGCGGGCGAAACCCTGGCCGTTGTCGGTGACGGAATTCGCGTTGAAGCCCTCCTCATCCTCCGCGGCCGGGCGTAAGCGCGGCAGGTAAGTGGGCTGACCTTCATCCTCTTCATGGCGCTCCAGCAAACCCAGCTCCACAGCCAGGGCCAGAGCCTCCTGCAGGCTGCGGCTGCTCAGGCCTGTGCCCAAATCCAGGCGGCGACCGCGGCGACTTCCTTGGCGGCGATTGCTTCGCCGTCCCTGCTGGAATTCGAGCCAGGAGAGACGCAGGGGTTGGTCATAGTTCTGGTAGCCCCAGGTCCACTTGATCAGGTATTCGCTGACTTTGAGCGCGCCCAGGATGCGAGTGCGTTCGCTCTGGCTGCGCGCCAGCCGCCAGATGTCGAACCAGTCGTTGGGCAGGCGGTAGAAATTGGCGCGGGGGCGGCGGAAGCCGGGGAAGTTCATGATGCTGAATCTCCGCAGGTGGCGAGAGCTGGCTTCATGCTGACGAAGCGCACCCATTCCGGCTGCCACAGCAGTTTGGCCGTGCCGGGCGGGCCGTGGCGGTTTTTGGCCACAGTCAGGTCGGTCACCGCCCAGCCCTGGGCCTGGGGACGGCGGTGCAGGAACATGACCACGTCGGCGTGTTGCTCCAGGTCGCCGCTCTCGCGCAGGTCGGCCAGAGTGGGCGTGGGGTCGGGTCGCCGCTCCACCTCGCGCGAGAGCTGGGCGGCGGCGATGACGGGCAGGTGCAGTTCCCGGGCCAGGTGTTTGAGTCCCAGCGCCGCCTCGCCCACCTCCTGGTAGCGTTTGCCGTGGCCATGGCCGGCGGTGATGAGTTGTACGTAGTCGACGAAGATGAGGTCGATATCGTGAGTGATGGCCGCCTGTCTTGCCCGGGCCCGCAGTTCGCCGATGGACAGGCCGGGGCTGTCGTCCACCCAGATGCCGGTCTGGGCGATGGCAGTGTCGATGTCTTGTCCTGTGTGCGTGGTGCGCAGGCGGCGGACCAGGGATTCGCCCGACATCTCCAGCGAGAAGAGGAGGGCGCGTTTCCCGCTCTGGGCGGCGTGCCAGGCGAAGTTGAGCAGAAGGGCGGTCTTGCCCAGGCTCGGACGGGCACCCAGCAGCAGCAGGTCGTCAGGACAGAAGCCGCCGAGGATGAGGTCAAGGTCAGCATAGCCGCTGCTGATGGCGGCCTTGTCGAGAGGGGATGGGTCTTCCGCGGTTGCCAGCGCCTGGCCGATGTCGGCCATGTGGCGGGCGTAGGTCTGGCCGTGCGTCTGGCGAAGTTGCAGCAGCCTGGTCTCGATATCGGTGATGACATCGGCCGGTGGTTGGCTGGCGAAGAGTTGGGCGACGCTGTGCCGCAACAGGTCGATGAGGTGGCGGGCCTGGGCGGCCTCGGCGATGAGGCGGGCGTAGGCGGGGGCATGCACGGAGCTGGGCACGCTGTTGATCAGGCTGGCCAGATAGGGCAGCCCTCCCACCGCATCCACATGCCCCCGCCGTTCCAGCTCTGCGCCAAGGATGAGGATGTCGATGATGTCGCCGCTTTCCCACAAAGCCAGGATGGCTTCGTACACCCAGGCATGGCGCTGTTGGTAGAAATCGCCGGCGCGCAGGTTGGCGGCCGTGCGGGCGATGGCGTCGGGGTCGGTGAGGAGACTGCCCAGGAGGGCGGCTTCGGCTTGGGCATGGTTAGGGGGCAGGGGGAGGTTGGCGTCCATCGTCATCGAAGTCATCGGCGGGTTCGTCAATCCCAATCTCAGACCGGAGCAGTCCGAAGAGCGGGTCATCAGCGTCATTTTCGTCCGTATTCACGGAGATATAGTTCGCCGCCAGAAAGGCTTCCAGGTCGGGGCGGCGCAAGCGCAGCAGGCGACCGCGCCGGCCCAGGCGCAGAGCGCGCAGTTCTCCGCTCCGGATCCAGGCGGCGACGGTGCGTGGGCTGACGCCGAGCATGACGGCCACTTCACTCAGTTTGTACAACTCCAGGGTGGTTGGTACTGGGGTCTTGCGTGCTTCATTCATGATTAACTTGCTCCTGCTGTCAGAAGAGGGAGTCGACGGCGCCATGTTTGTTGTGAGCCTGTTGCAGGTCCTGTTCGACGAGGGCGAGGTAACGGCGCAGGACGCTGAGGTCGGAATGGCCCATGATTTGCTGCAGAGCATAGATGTTCATGCCAGCACGCAGGCTCCACAGGGCAAAGGTGCGGCGAAAAGTATGAGGATGGCAATGCAAGACTTCGGCCCGCTGGCCCAGTCGACCCAACATCTGGCGCAGCCCCCAGTCGGTCAAACGCTCACCCGTATTGAGACTGGTCCACAGCGGCGCATCTGGGTGCACCTCGCCCCGCTTCATCAGGTATTTCACCAACGTCTTCCGGGCCCTGGCCCCGAAAAACGTCACTCGCTGCTTGCGTCCTTTGCCCCGTCTTACCAGCACCCGTCCAGTCTTCATATCCACGTCCTGGACATCTAGCGAGACGAATTCCACGGCGCGGCAGCCGGAATCCAGCAGGCAAAGAACGATGGCACTATCACGTTCCGTATCACAGACCGCCAGCAAGCGCCGCACCTCTTCTGGCGCGAAGGCCGGCTTGATCGGTTTCTCTACACGTGGCATCTGCACCTTGCGCATCGGGCTCTTTTCCAACAACTCCTCCCGCACCAGGAAATTGCCAAACGCGCGAATCGCCCGCGCGGCAGAATGCAGGCTGGCATCGGCCAGCCCCCGCTGCTGCAAACTCACCAGGTAAGTGCGGATATGGTTGGCATTGATCTCTTCTGGCGTCGTCACCTCCTGAACACCCAGAAACGCCAGAAAGGGCCCAAGCTGATCCCGATAGTATTTCAGTGTTTGTGGTGTCAGTCGCCTGGCCTCAATATCGATCAAAAACGAAGTCATGGCCAGGTCAAGTGAGGTCACCGATCGCGCGGCAATTTTAAGTTGAATCAACTGCTGTCCAGACATAAAATAAGCACCTCATGTTCGAGAGAAACACAAGATGCTGTAGTCTGGAGTAGTAAAACCACAATATGTAGTGGTCGAGTGACCCGCCCAGGACTCGAACCTGGAACCCGCTGATTAAGAGTAAGACGCACGGCTTTGAGCCGCTTATTATCAGAATCAGCGAGTTATAGTAGGTTTTCGCACACCAATCGCCAGTATCTGGTGTTTCGATGACGTGTGGTAACTGTTCACCTTGTCGGTCGGTGACTGGATGTGTTGCATGAAAGAGATGAGTTGAGTAGACTGCCCAAACGATGACAGAGGAAGCGCTCCGCCAGCTAAGCAAGGAAGACTTGATTCGTCTGTTCCTGGAATATCAGGAACGGATGGAGGCGCGCGTGCGGGAATTGGAGCAGAAAATT
>JAGFJG010000093.1 GCA_024102915.1 Caldilineales bacterium | reverse complement strand
AAAGCCAAGAATTATCCGCTCAGCGATCTGATCCTGCTCGACCAGGAGCGCTGCATCGTCTGTTGGCGCTGTATCCGCTATCTGCAAGAGTGGGAGGACAAGCCGCAATTGGGCCTGTTCCACCGCGGCGGCGAGACAGTGATCGACAAATTCCCGGACGGCGAACTGAATGCCTACACCAGTGGCTCGATTATCGATCTGTGTCCGGTGGGGGCGCTGACCAACCGATTGGCGCGATTTAGCTATCGCCCTTGGGAGATGAGGCGAACCGATTCCATTTGCACGCAATGCGGCCAGGGGTGCAACCTGCGCGTCGACAGCCGCGACAACATCGTGCGTCGTCACGTCGCCCGCGAGAATCTGGCGGTCAATGACGAATGGATCTGCGACAAAGGCCGTTTTGCCACCGGTTTTGCCACCAGTCCCGAGCGGTTGCAACAGCCCCTGGCGCGAGTGGACGGCAAACTGCAACCCGTGAGTTGGGATGAAGCGCTTGGCCGCGTCGTCCGTGGTCTGCAGAAAACGGTGAAAACGCATGGCGCCGCCGCAGTCGGGGCCATCGGCTCCGCCAAGCTCTCAAACGAGGCCAATTACCTCCTGGGCAAGTTCATGCGGGCGCTGGTGGGAACCAATAACCTGGACTATCGAGAAGGTTCGGCGGTGACTGCTGACCCGCGCGGCATCCCGGCATTGAAGGATGTCAAAGATACCGACCTGATCGTGCTGCTGGGCTGCGATCCAACCGAAGAAATGCCGGTTCTCGCCAATGAATTGAAAAGATCGGCGATCCGGCGCGGGACACCTGTGATCATCGTCAATGCTCGCGCTATCGAACTGACCCGATTCCCCGGCGTTTTCCTCAACCCGGACATCGGCGCGGAAGTCCACGTTTTCGATGCGCTGACCCGCGCCACGCTGGCCGTTCAGGACAAGCCTGTTCCCGAATGGCTGCCCGACACTGACGCAGCCGCCGAAGCCAGCGGCCTTTCCATCAATGCCCTGGCCGAAGCAGCCGCTTTGCTGATCCAGGCCACGAAGCCTTTCATTGTCTGCGGGGCCGACTACGCCTGGGGGCATGGCGGCTCGGATATCGTCACAGCCTTGACGAACTGGGTGGTGGCGGCCGGGCATGGTGAACGTTTGGGATGCCTCCGCAGCCAGGCCAACGGCCAGGGCGCAGGGGATATGGGCATGTTGCCCGAACTGCTTCCCGGACGGCGTCCCCTCGCCAGCGCCAAAGCCCGTGCCAGCCTGGAAGAACTCTGGCAGACCAGTTTGCCGACGCAGCCCGGTCTGGGCTATTCCGGGATGCTGGCTTCGGCCCGTGGCCGCATCAAAGCCATGTACATCATGGGAGGCGATCCGGCAGGCGAGCGCCCAGCCGACGCCGAAGCGCTGAAATCCCTGGATTTCCTGGTCGTACAGGACCTGTTCCTCACCCCGACCGCCATGCTGGCCGATGTGGTTTTGCCCGCCGCTTCCTATGTGGAGACGGATGGCACATTCACCAACACCGAGCGCCGCGTGCAGCGTGCTCCTCAGGCCGTGAAGCCGGTGGGCAAGGCGGTGGCCGATTGGGCAATCCTGATGCACCTGGCCCGGCGATACGCCCCCGATTCCGCCGCGGCGTGGGCGACGGGTTCGGCGGAAGCCGTATTCGCCGAGATCACGCAGGCTGTGCCCCTATACGCCGGGATGAGTTACGAGAGTTTGGGTGCGGAAGGACAGCAATGGCCCTGGGACGGCCTTCCTGTCGAGCGACGGCTGGAACCCCACGCTGGCGCGCCCAATTTGCCGGTCAGCGCCACATATCCTATGCGTCTGATCGTGAGTTCTCTGCTCTGGGACGATGGCGTCGTGCTTTCAGCCACGCCGCAGATGCAATACCTGGGTAATAAGGCCGCCTGGCTGCACCCGCAGGATGCCGGACGGTTGGGCGTGGCCGAGGGCGATGTCGTAGAGATCCGTTCCGCCGTGGGAGCGATCAAGATCGCTGCGCATCTTGCCGAGGCGGTGAAATCGGGTTCCGTATTCGTGCCCTTCTCCATGAACGGTGCAGCCGTGGGAACGCTCTTCGATACCTATGGTCCCCGCACACCCGTTAATGTTCGGAAGTTGGGGAGTTAAGGACGAATCATATGGGAATTGTCATCGCTGCGGTCATCAAGAGCCTGGTGCTCATCATCCTGTTGCTGACCGGGTTCGCCTATCTGACTTATTATGAACGCAAACTCCTGGCGCGATTTCAGGTGCGTTTGGGTCCGAATCGAGCCGGGCCGGTCGGGCTGTTGCAGCCCATCGCCGACGCCGTCAAGGCGATCTTCAAAGAGGAGATCGTTCCGGGCCATGTCGACAAGGCAGTCTACATCCTGGCCCCGGCCCTTGCCCTGATCCCGGCCCTTCTGGCCTTTGCCGTTATTCCCATTGCGCCCGACATCACCCTGTTCGGCTACACGCTCAGCTTCAGCATCGCCGATGTCAACATCGCCCTGCTTTATGTGGTGGCGATCACGAGCGTCGCCACCTATGGCATCATCCTAGGGGGCTGGAGCAGCAACAATAACTACTCCCTGCTCGGCGCTTTGCGCACAGGCGCGCAGATGATCAGCTACGAGTTGCCGTTGGGCATTCTCCTCGTGGCCATCGTTCTGACCACCAATGTCAGCTATGAATCGGGTACACTCAGCCTCAATGCCATTGTCAATCAGGATCGACCCTGGTGGCTGTGGCTGTGGATCTGGCTGGCCTTCCCCCTCTTCTTCATCTGCATGTTGGCCGAGAGCAACCGCAACCCCTTCGATCTGCCTGAGACCGAGAACGAATTGATCGCCGGTTTCCAGGTGGAATATGGCGGCATCAAATTCGCCCTTTTCTTCATGGCCGAATATATCAGCATGATTACCGGCAGCGCCATCATGGCGACGCTGTTCTTTGGCGGATGGCATGGCCCCTTCGCCACGCCAGGAACATGGTATGGCCCCATCGTCGGCTTCGGCTGGCTTGTGATCAAAATCATCGCTCTGCTCTTTGTTTATATCTGGGTGCGGGCCAGCGTGCCTCGCATCCGTTATGACCAGCTTCTGCATTTCTGCTGGAAATTCCTGACGCCGGTTTCGATTGTCTATCTCATCTTAACCGCCGTCATCGTTGTCGCCGCCGGCAGCTTCTAAGAAGATTGATGATCGAAGATTAATTATCAAGATACGGTTACTCACATAGCGCTTAGATTAATCTTCAATCATTATTACCTTACTCCCCATCCAACCAACCAACTATCCAACAAACAAACCAACCTCTTTACCCATCATGTCCGGACTGAAAGACGTTTACGAAGGCGCTCGCGAAATCGGCAAAGCCATGGGCATCACCTTCAAGGTGCTGCTCACGGAAGAGCCGTTGACGGTCGAGTACCCGGAGCAACCGATGGCGATCTACCCGCGCTTCCGCGGACGCCACGAACTGCGCCGGTATGACAATGGCCTGGAGCGTTGCATCGGTTGCTGCCTGTGCGAGGCGGCCTGCCCCACGGGCGCCATCCATGTCGAGGCCGAAGAAAACGATCCGGCTGCGCCTGTTTCGCCGGGTGAGCGCCACGCCAAGGTCTATGAGGTCAATCTCCTGCGCTGCATCTTCTGCGGCGACTGCGAAGCGGCCTGCCCAGTCGAGGCCGTCGTCCTCGGTCACTACATCGACCTGGCCACCTACGACCGTCGCGACCTGGTCCTGACCAAAGAGGAGCTGCTCAACCCGCCGGAGTCGAACACGATTATCCGGCCTGAAGGCTAGTTCAAAAGCCGGTATCGGAAATTGGTCGAGCGCCAATACCCAATATCCATTATCCAATTTTCCCCGTACCACACTCTTACTTCGCATGAGCATTCTTTTATTCGCTGCCCTGGCCCTGGTGGCGCTTCTTGGCGCTGTTGGCGTTATCGCCAGCCGCAATCCGGTGCATAGCGCCCTGTTCTTGCTCGTGAATTTCGCGACCTTCGCCATCTTTTACTTTTTGCTCAACGCCCAATTCCTCGGCGTGGTGCAGGTCATCGTCTATGCCGGGGCGATTGTCGTGCTGTTTTTGTTCGTCGTCATGTTGATTGGCGGCAGCGTCAGCGCCAGACAAACGCGTACGCGTCGCATCATGTCGGTAGCGGCGATTGTGCTGGCGGCGCTGTTCTTGCTGGCTGTCGTGATCGGAATCGCCAGTAATGCGCCTGCTCAGGTGGCGGTCGGCGCACCTGGTTCCGGCAGCGTGCAGGCCATCGGCGCTGAACTGTACACCGTCTACATCACTCCTTTCGAACTGGCCTCCATCTTATTGCTGGCGGGCATGTTGGGCGGCGTTGTTCTGGCGCGACGCTACATCCCCCACACCGACGAGTAAGCCGCATGGTTCCGACTACTTATTACCTGATCCTGGCCGCCGTCATCTTCACGATTGGCGCTGCGGGCGTGCTTTTGCGCCGCAATGTGCTCATCATCTTCATGTGCGTGGAAATGATGCTGAACAGCGTCAACCTGACGCTCGTCGCCCTGGCCAATCAGTGGGGCAACCTCGCCGGACAGATTTTCGCCTTTATCGTCATGGCCGTGGCCGCGGTCGAAGTGGCGGTGGGACTTGCCATCGTCATGGCAATAGTTCGCCACAAAGACACCACCAACGTCGATGAGATCAACCTGCTGAAATGGTAGCCGCTGACATGATCCTCAACTATGCCTGGCTGATCCTGGCGTTCCCGGCCCTGGGTTTGCTGATCAATGGTTTGTTTGGCAGCCGCATCGGGCGGCGACCGGTGGCCTTCATCGGCAATGCCGCAGTCGCCGGGGCGTTACTTGTCGCTATCGCCCTGGCCTTTGCCGTCGGCTCGCTGCCAGAGGGAACCCACGCCTTCGAGCTTGAACTCTGGCGGTGGATATCGATCGCCGGGCTTCAGGTCAGCATGGCATTCCTGCTCGATCCGCTTTCGATCATCATGATCCTGGTCGTGACCGGCGTCGGTTTCATCATCCATCTTTATGCTGCCGAATACATGAAGCTGGACGATCATCACCAGCGGCTGGACGATGCGCGTTATGCTCGATTCTTCGCCTACCTGAATCTGTTCATCCTCATGATGTTGTTGCTGGTGCTTGCCGACAACTACGTCATGCTCTATCTCGGCTGGGAAGGCGTGGGCCTGGCTTCATATCTCCTGATCGGGTTCTGGTTCCACAAGCCCTCGGCCGGTGACGCCGCAAAGAAGGCGTTTATCGTCAATCGCGTGGGCGACTTTGGCCTGGCTCTGGCCATCTTCTCGATGTTCGCCTTCCTGGGCGCGGACAGCCTCTCCTTCGAATCTGTCTTTCATGCGCTGGAAAGCTCGCCCGTCAGCATCGCCGTCGTCACTGCCATCACACTTTTGCTGCTTCTGGCCGCCACGGGTAAATCCGCCCAACTCCCCCTGTTCGTGTGGTTGCCCGACGCCATGGAAGGCCCCAGCCCTGTGTCGGCCCTCATCCATGCCGCCACCATGGTCACGGCCGGCGTTTATCTCATCGCCCGTTCGCACCCCCTGTTCGAGGCGGCTCCCGCCACCATGACAGTCGTCACCATCGTTGGCGCTCTCACCGCCCTCATGGCGGCCAGTATTGCCCTGGTGCAGACTGACCTGAAGCGCATTCTCGCCTATTCCACGATCTCACAGCTCGGCTTCATGTTTGTGGGCGTGGGGATGGGGCTTTATGTCGCCGCCATTTTCCATCTGATCACGCACGCCTTCTTCAAAGCATTGCTCTTCCTTTCCGCCGGTTCGGTCATGCACGCCACGCATGGCGAATTGAATATCGATAAATTGGGCGGACTGCGCAACAAGATGCCGACGACCTACGTGCAATTCCTGATCGGCGCACTGACCCTGGCTGCTTTTCCCCTCACCGCCGGATTCTTCTCGAAGGACGAGATATTGCTGGGCGTTTTCGCACAGAGCTATTTCTTGTACGCCTTCATGCTCTTTACGTCGCTGCTGACTGCATTCTACATTTTCCGGGCGGTCTATCGCACATTCTTCGGCGAGCCGCGGGATGAGCATGTGTATGAACATGCGCACGAACAGCCACGAGGCATGACCGCCCCGCTATGGGTGTTGGCGGCAGGCTCTTTGCTCCTGGGCCTTATCGGCATTCCTGACCTGATCGGCGAGAAATTCGGCATCGAACGGGCCAACTGGCTGCACGAGTGGCTGCATCCGGTCTTTGAAAACGCCGCTGAAATCCACATCCAGCCCTGGGTCGAGTACGCGTTGTTCGTATCGTCCGGGTTGACGGCGCTGGTGGGGATTTACCTTGCCTATGCTCGCTATCGCAGACAAGCCCGTTGGACGCTGGGATTGCAAAGAGTCTTCTCGTTCATGCAGCCGGTGCTCGAAGCCAAATATTGGTTCGATGAAATCTACACGACGATCATCGTCCGCCCGCTGCGAGCGGTTGCCGGCTTCTGCGCCTCGGCGATCGAACGCATCATCGACGGCGTCGTCAACGGCGTGGGTACCGTGACGACCAGGGTCGGCAGCGGCGTCGCCCATCTGCAGACCGGCTATCTGAGTTGGTATGCGCTTTCTCTCCTCATCGGTGTTGTTTGTGTACTGGGCTATTTCCTGCTAGCCGGTTGAACCACGACTCATGGACCTGACTTCCCTCCCCTTGCTTTCATTTATCATCTGGCTGCCGCTGGTCGGGGCGCTGTTGATGTTGATCAGCTTTTCGGATCGCACGATTAAGCTGATAGCATTGGTCGCCACTCTGCTGGACTTGCTTCTTGCCCTAGGCCTTTTGCTCTATTGGCAAAATGGCGAAGGCGGCATGCAGTTTCAGGAATTTGTCCCCTGGCTTTCGGCACTCAACATCAGCTATAGCCTTGGGGTCGATGGCATCAGCCTCTACCTGGTTTTGTTGACCGTCTTCCTGGGGCCGCTGGTCGTCCTGTTTTCCTGGCGTAATATCCAGCAAAACCTGCGCAGCTTCATGATCCTGTTGTTGCTGCAACAAACGGCGATGCTGGGCGTCTTCCTCTCCCTCGACCTCATCCTGTTTTTCCTCTTCTGGGAATTGTCGATCATCCCCATGTACTTCCTGATCGGCCAATGGGGCAGCGGGCGACGGGTCTATGCCGCCAACAAGTTCTTGCTCTACACGCTGGCGGGTTCCGCATTTTTGTTGATCGCCATCCTGGTGATTTACTGGCAAACCGGCAGCTTCAACTGGCTCGACTGGCGGCAGGCCAGCATCCCCGCCGGGCTGCAATTCTGGGCGTTCCTGGCGTTCGCCCTTGCCTTCGCCGTCAAAGTGCCGCTATTCCCCCTGCACACCTGGTTGCCCGACGCCCACGTCAATGCGCCGACCGCCGGTTCCGTCATCCTGGCGGGCGTCTTGCTCAAAATGGGAACCTACGGATTCATCCGCTTCAATCTGCCGCTGTTTCCCGATGTTCTCTCCACTTTCGCACCCTGGCTGGCGGCGCTGGCGATTATTGGCATCCTCTATGGGGCTTTGGTGGCGCTGGTGCAAAAGGATGTGAAATCGCTGGTCGCCTATAGCTCCGTAGCCCATCTCGGCTTTGTCATGCTGGGCGTTGCCGCCCTGACCAGCCAGAGCCTCTCCGGCGCTGTGTTGCAGAACGTCAATCACGGCTTGTCCACGGGTGCGTTGTTCCTTCTGGTGGGCATGCTCTATGACCGCCGCCACACCCGCCTGCTGGCTGACTTCGGCGGCCTGTGGAAAAGCGTGCCGGTGTTCAGCGCCCTCTTCGTGATCGTGGCCATGTCCTCAGCCGGATTGCCCGGTCTGAACGGCTTTATCGGCGAATTTACCATCTTGTTGGGCACTTTCCGGGTCAGCCCGATCTGGGCGGCGCTTGGCACGGTCGGCATCATATTCGCCGCCTGGTATTTGCTGACAGCCGCTCGCTCGCTCCTGTTCGGCCCGCTCGACAAACCGGAGAACCAGAGCCTGACCGATCTCAATCGCCGAGAGCTTTGGGTGCTGATCCCCATCGTCATCATGTTCTTCGTCATCGGACTTTTCCCCAACCTGTTTCTGGATAAAATCAACCCCTCTGTAGATGAATTGATGCAGAATGTGGGCCAGCCGCCAGCAATCGTGCAGGTTATCGACTAATTGCAGTCCATTTCATGACTGCTGTTGACCTTTTATGAACATCGCCTCCCTGAACTGGAATGCTGTCTTGCCGGAAGTGGCGGTCATCGCTACCGCCCTGCTGGTGCTCGTGGCCGAGATTGTCCTCAGCCGGGCGATGCAGGATGCGCGTAAACGCAAGGGCGTACTGGCCGTGATCACGCTGTTGGGTCTGGTTACGGCTGCCGTCCTCACCCTGCTCAGCATGATGCAGCCGGTGTCCGAATTGCAGGGGATGCTGCGTTCCGACAACCTCAGCCGCAACCTGAACCTGATCGTCCTCCTGGCCGGATTTTTGGGCGTGTTCCTAGCCTGGGAATACCTTGACCGCTTCACGCACATGTACAGCGAGTTCTACGTTCTGCTGCTGCTGGCGGTCGCCGGCATGATGCTGCTGGGCAGTTCGGTGGAGCTGATCACACTGTTCGTCAGCCTGGAAATCCTTTCGATAGCGCTGTACATTCTCACCGGCTTTCACCGCGGACAACTGGCCAGCGCCGAGGCTTCACTCAAATATTTCCTGCTGGGCGCGTTCGCCTCAGGGTTCGTCGTCTACGGCGCTGCACTGCTCTATGGCGACACCGGTTCGACCAGGTTGGCCGAGATCGCCAGCCATTCGACCGGCGGGTTCTATGCCCTGGCCGGTCTGGCTTTACTGTTGGTCGGGTTGAGTTTCAAGATCGCCGTGGTGCCCTTCCACATGTGGACGCCCGACGCCTATCAGGGAGCCCCCACCCCGGTCACAGCCTTCATGTCGGTGGGCACAAAAGCCGCCGCCCTTGTGGCGCTTTTCCGCATCCTGCAAGCTGGACTGGGCGCGCCTTACGAAATGTGGAGTTGGGCGATTGCCGTCCTGGCCGTGCTGACGATGACGATCGGCAACCTGGCAGCGCTGCGCCAGACCAGCATCAAGCGCATGCTGGCTTATAGCTCCATCGCCCAGGCCGGCTACATGCTGATCGGCGTGACCGCCGGTACGGTCGCCGGGTTTGCCGCAGTCCTCTATTATCTCTTCGTCTACGCTTTCATGAACCTGGGGGCGTTTGCCGTCGCCGCTCTGCTCGAAGGCAACAAGGCCAGCGATGAACAGGATTCCAGCATGAGCAATGCTCAGGGTCTGTTCTATCGCCAACCGCTGCTGGCTGTCGCAATGGCCGTGTTCATGTTCTCTCTGGCCGGAATCCCGCCCCTGGCCGGTTTCTTTGGCAAGCTCTATATCTTTGGGGCGGCCGTCGATAGCGGTTGGACATGGCTGGCCGTGATCGGCGCCGTGAACAGCGTGATTAGCGCCTACTATTACCTGCGAATCGTCGTCTTCATGTTCATGAAAGAACCGACCGCCGAAAGCCGGGTGCGCCTGCCTCTGCCTGATTCGGCTTCGCTGGTGATTGCCATCTCTGTCCTGGGAACGCTGCTGATCGGCATCTTCGTCAGCCCATGGTTTCAGACGTTGAGCGGGGCCGTGGTGGCTTTGGGCGGATAAGATCGGCGCGGTGGTCGCCGGCAATAAAAAACGACAGAGCACGGTAGTCGTCCTGTCGTCAGATTGCGGTCGGGGTGTCGCTTCCAGCGCGAGATAGGTCAGTCTATCGGCGGAGACAGGGGGCTGATCGATTGCGGCGGCAGGTCGGGCGTGGGCGTCGCTGTCGGCGCTGGGGTGCTGGTCGGAGTTGGGCTCGGCGTCGGGCTGGGCGTGGGTGACGGTGTTGGCGTCGGAGTCGGCGTGTCGGTCGGAGGCGGCAGCAACAATGGCGTGTCGCTCTGCGGCTGCGATGGCGACAGCGGTTGGATGATGCCCAGATCGATGGGGGGCAGTTCGGCCCGGAACATAGTGGTGAGCACCAAAGCCAGAGCCACTATCGCCGCAGCCGGTGCCAGCCAGTTGATGAGTCGTCCCAAGCTCCAGCCCCTCTGTGTCGAAGGAGCAGACTGCGCGGCATATGTCAGAAATGCCGACCGGGCCGGGCGCAATCCATGCGGCGGCGGCGGCACATCACTCAATGCGATCTGCACATTTTCCGCCAGCCTGATCAGCGCATCGTCTTCCAGATCGACAGGCGCACTTCGCCAATCCTGATCGCCGAACATGAGGCTATCCAGGGCCTGGTCGAATTGTAAGTCACGTTGGGGAGTGGTCATGACCCGGTCTAGCGGATGGTGGAAACGGGGCTGAGGATTTTGCGGAGATTGGCAAGACCCCGCCGCTGCAATGCTCGCACGGCTTCTTCGGTCTTGTCGAGGATGGTGGCGACCTGCGGCGCCGTCATGCCCTCGCCAAAGCGGAGAAGAATGACATCGCGCTGGTCGTCGGTGAGTTGACTGACTGCTTCCAGCAGTCGTTCGTTGCGGAGAATCAGTTCAACCTGATGATCGGGGTGCGTCTCGGCGGGCTGGGCCATGCCGTCGTGCAGAGAACCGGCAGGCCGCCGCTGGTGATAGCGCACGTCATCGATGATGGCATTGTGGGCGATGCGGTAGAGCCAGGATTGCAGGGCGTCGGTTGCGAACTTGCCTCGATCCAGGGCCTCCAACATCTTAATGAAGACGGTCGATGTCAGGTCCTCCGCCAGTTGTGCATCGCGCACATGGCGGTAAATATAGGCGTAGATTTTCGGTGAGTAAGTGTCGAAAATCGTGGCCAGCGCCGTCGGGTCTCGACGCCGCGCCAGTTCGAGAAGTTCTGCCGGATCGGTCATGGCGAAAGGGCTATGAATCGGGCCGGGCTCTGGTTCCAGGCGGCGTCGCAACGAGGCGAACAGTCAGGTGCTATGGTCATCAAATCAGACGGCATGTGAGCCGGTTTCAGTATGCCCAATCAGCGTCTGGCTGCACCACATTTCCGGCAAAATCGATCATCCCCCGTAAACTCCGTCCCGCACTGGCGACAGAAGCGATCCTGCCCCTGATTACTGCTCTTTTGCGACTTCGAAGCCCCGCCTGTTTGGCTCGGCTGTACGGTCGCCACCGCGGGTTTTGTATCGCCCGCCCGCAATCGCCACAGCCAGAAAATCCCGCCGGCGATCAGCGCCAGCGCCAGTCCGCCCAAAATCAAAAGAACTGGATCGATTGAGGATTCCTCGGCAGTCGTCGGCGCATTTGTCGAAGGCTGGGCGGGCTGGGGCTCGGCGACCTGCGCACGAGTGTCCTCGGGGATGGTGAGGGCGCCGCTGGGGTTGTTGTACTTGAGATTTTGCTGGAGGGAATCGGCCAGGGCCAGTCGGCCAATCTGGCGAATGAGGTCTGAGCCGCCGGCCGCATCGCTGGTTTGCATGGGCGGGCTGGTGCTCACTGCCGCGGCATCGGGCGGCAACAAGATTTCGATGGAGCTATCAGCAGTGTTGACATAACCGGACGGTATCGTGAAATCGAACTGGCGCTGATCGCCGGACATATCGAGCGGCACATAATACTCCACGCGGAAGGCTTCACCATCGGAAACCAGTTCGACGATATTGAAACCTTCATCGCCGGGCTGGCTTTGCCAGGCGGCATTCACAAGCCCTCCCGTCGAGCCGGTGGTGGCCACGGCATGAACGTCGGCGCTGCCTGGGATCGGGATTCGTACGGTCTGGCCGGGGGCGGGCACAACGCCATCGATGATGACCAAAAGCCGGGGGTCGTCGTACTCAGGCCAGAGGGAGATGCGCAGGGATGAAAGCTCGCCCGATGTCTGGGCGAAGGCAATCGAGCCCAACGAGATTACAGTCAATAGTGTGATTATGGTGGAGATGAAGAGAGACTTTTTCATGAGCGACAGTATAGCATAGGCGCGGCGCGGGACAGGTAGTGCAGTATCAAAAAAGTGACGCCCGGAGTGATCATCCTCCGGGCGTTATCTTCGTACCGAACGAAGGTGCTGGCCCTAGTTTTCGCCCGCCGACCGGATGACCTCAGGCACGAGCCCGGCGGGGAGATCACGAACGGGCGGGGACGGTAGTTGGACTTCATCCGACATCCGCCGTTCGCGAGCGCCCTGCGTGCCGGTGATCATGAAAGAGCGATAGTAGTATGAAAGGCCAAGGCCGTTGTTGAAATTCGCTGAGTCGGTCACCCATACATACCAATCGTAGGTCACGAAGGTGAATAGCCCGCAGCTATTGAATGCTGCGAGATCGAAGTACAGATTCGTCGCCGTGCCCGGACTTGTCGAACATATCTCGTCGCCGAAGAATGACATCGCCCATGTATACCGGTCACTGCCGATGCCTCGCCCTTGCCATGTGAAGTTGACGGGGACGAATCCCGCATATTGGTGGGGCGGAGCGGTCAGGGCCACGTCGCCGATATCGAGATTGGCTGTGGCTGTCGCATCCTGAGCGCTAAGCGAGGTGATGGGTCGGGTCACCCAATAGGCCAGGTAGTTGGGATTCAGGGCGTTGCCGCCATTGGCGCCATTGATATAACGAACGCGATAGGACTCACCCGCCCCCGGTGCGACCAATCCGGTGAAGGCATAGGAGCCGTTGCCGCTGGTCGTGGTCGTGTCGAACACAGCGCAATTCGGGTCGCAGCCGAGCAACTGCACGACGACCCCTGCCACGTTCGCGCCTTTGGCCGTCACCCGACCGGTGATCGATGAAGCCGGGGCGGTGGTGGGGGTGGAAGTGGGAGCCTGGGGGGTGGCTGTCGGCGTGCGGGTGGGCGTGGCGGTGGCGCCGCCTCCGCCGGTGAAGGTGATCGGCCAGTAGTAATACGAGTCGCCAAAGCCCTGATTGCTGTTCCAGGACGTGCCATCAATCGCCCAGGCGAACCAGCCGTATTCCTTGCCGTAGCTGCCGCTGCATTCGCTGGCGAACCAGCTTGAGGTGAGTTGGAAGTTGGGCGAGGTGGATGGATCACTGTAACAAACACTGGCGCCGGTGGCTGCATCGAACAATTCCCAGGCATAGCGCTGACCACTGCGAGCGCCGGGATCCCAGGTGAAGGTGGCGGGCAGGCTCGTTTGCTCAGTGCGCGGGCCGGTGAGTGTGATGTCTTCGATCTCAAAGTTACCGCCAGCCTTGTTGGAACCGGCTGCATAGGAGGTGATGTCTGGGCCGAACCAGCGCCACAGGTAATTGTCGTTGACCTGGTTGCCGCCGTCGCCGTGGTTGAAGTAATAGACGAAGTAGTAATTGCCGGCGGGAAGGGTGGGCGCGTTGCGGAATTCATAGTAGCCGTTGGCGTCGGTCACGGTTTGCATCACCTTGCTCGTATCGAAATCACAGGCGCCATTGTTGGGGCATTGCCGCAACCACAGGGTCAGTCCCTGCACGCCGACGCCGCGATAGAACACCTGCCCGTAAATGCCCTGTCTGCTGGATGGCGTAGCCGTGGCCGGGCGCTGCGTGGGCGTGGGCGTCACGGTCGGGTCGGAGCCGCCGCCCTGCCAGACCGCCGTCCAACTCACCTGGCCTGACCAGGAACCGCACGATGTGCCGAAGTAGACATTCTGCAGAGTGGCCGTGCCGCTGGCCTGCGTGCCCGAACCAAATGATCCCTGATTGCGCCAGAAGCCGTTCTCCTTCAGATCGACCTCAAACGAGAACGAATTCTGGTTGATACGGGTATACGCCGGGTGTGAAATCCATGTATCGCAGCCGGGCACAGGCACACGGATGCGCACATTCCACACATCCTTCTGATCCGAAGTGACGCCGAACTCCGCCTTGTCGCCAGCCCAATCGCCGGGGGCGGGGCCAGAGGGCGGGGGAGTCGCTGTCGCCGCCACCGAACGTAACATGGCCGGCAGCCACAGGCGACGAGTCAGGGGCGGGCTTGTGGGCGTGGCCGTGGGATTTGCGCCGCCCAGGTTCAGGCGGAAAACGCCGCGACCGCCGGTGCCGGCCCATAGCTGCCTCGTGGCCTTATTCATTTCCAGATCGGTGACGGGAACGGTGGCGAGACCGGCGTTGTAAAAAGCCCAACTGCCGCCGTCGTTTGTGGAACGGAACACGCCCACATCCGTGCCGAGATAAATATGGCCGGGATTTTGCGGGTCGAGGGCGATGCTCAGGGCGGGGATATCGGGCAGGTTGCTGCTGATATTCTGCCAGGATGAACCGCCGTTCGTGCTCTTGAACACATGGCCGGGCGTGCTGGGCGTGTGCGTGTTGTAACCGTTGAACGCTACATAAACGGTATTGGCCGATGTAGACGACACGGCGAAGTCGGAGACCCAGCGGTTGGGCAGATTACCGGTGGCATTGGTCCAGTTGCCGCCGCCGTTTTTCGTCACAGCCACGATGCCATCGGATGAGCCGGTGTAGATGGTTTGCGGATCATTCGGAGCGACGGTGAGGGTGCTGATGCGGCCACGTGTATCCGCCCCGCGCGTGAGGTCGCCGCTGATCGGCTGCCAATTGTCGCCGCGATTCCCCGTGCGATAAAGCCGATGCGTGCCCAGATAGAGCACGCCTTGCGTGCTGGAGTCCATCGTGAACGGCACATAGAAATCGACCCGGTCGTTGATGTCGATGCCGTCCGCTTTTCGCACCCAGTCTGACAGCGGCGCCGTACCGCCCTTGTCATTGCGCTGGAACTGCACGATGCTGCCCTGAATGCTGTAGCGAGTGCTGTACCAGATCGACGGATTGAAGGGGTCGATCTCGGAATAACCGCCGTCGCCCGTGTCCAGCCCCACCCATTTCGTGCCATCATACTTCGCCTTGGCATTGTCTTGCAGGCCGCCAAAGGCGATATTCGGGTTCGTGGGATGGATGCCGATGTTGATGAACTGAAGGGTAGAAAGGCCGGTATTGCGATGTTCCCACGTCTGGCCGCCATTGGTCGTGCGGAACACCCCGCCGTCATTGCCGACCCACACCTCCTGCGGATTCCCCGGTTTGAAGGCGATAGCGTGCATGTCGGGATGCACCATGCGGTTTTGCGCTGTACCTGGCGTCACATCCTGCCAGGACTGGCCGCCATTGGTGGTCTTGTGCACCACGCCTTTCCAGGGGTCGCCGCTGATGAGACTGCCGCCAATATAAACGGTGTTGGCGTCGGTGGGACTGACGGCAATGATGTTGTCGTAACCGCACTGCGAACTGCAATAATTTGGCGCATTGGGCAGCAATTGCCAGCTTTGACCATGATCGGTCGATTTGTAGATCAAGCCCCAGGGCACGACCTGGCCGTTCTGGCTGACCCTGGCATCGAATCCGGCGTAGATCACCCCGGCCTGTGCGCCGCGCCCATTCGCCAATTCCACCCGGTCGAAGCCACGGTCGGGCAAACCGTTGGTCAGTGCCGCCCAACTGCTGCCGCC
Source organism: Caldilineales bacterium (assembly GCA_024102915.1). Classification (GTDB taxonomy): domain Bacteria; phylum Chloroflexota; class Anaerolineae; order J102; family J102; genus JAGFJG01. The sequence continues at coordinate 17,600 of JAGFJG010000093.1, read as the reverse complement.
ATCCGTGCTCTTGAGAATGCCCTGCCCGTTGACGCCAATGTAGATCACCTGCGGATTGGAATCCTCCATTATCAGGTCGCTGATGCCATAACACTGGTCACAGCCTGCCAACTCGGTCCAATTCTGCCCGCCATTGGTCGAGCGGAAAACGCCGCGCCGCGGGAAAGACGGGCCGTCTTGCTGTGTTTGCACGCTGGTGGCGACGTAGATCGTATTCGGCGATGTGGGGTGGATGGCGATCCCAGAAATCACGAGACCTTTGAACAGCGATTCGCCCAGAAGAGTCCACGATTGCCCGCCGTTGGTCGATTTCAACAGGCCGACGCCATAATAACCTTGCAATTCGCCCGTACCGGCATAGAGGATATTGGGATTGGTGGGGTCGATGGCAAAGGAATGAAATGCGTGCGAGGGCTGATCGTTGGTGATCGGCGTGTAACTCGCCCCGCCGTCGGTGCTCTTCCAGATGCCGCCAACCGCCGTAGCGATGTAGATCGTATTGGGATTCGAGGGATTGAACACAATCACCTTGGTGCGACCGCTGACATTGGTTCGCCAGGCGCCGCAGTCGTATTGGTCGCAACTGTGCAGTCCGATGAGACCGTTATCGATGGAATTCGGGCCGAGCGACTGCCAGCTCTGGTCAGCGGATTGCGCGGCCACCATGCCGTTGGCCTGTTCGATGGCTTTCAGATCGGCATCGACCGGGATCGTGTCCAGCGGATAGCTGCGCTGATCCCAGAACCAATCCCAGCGCTTGCCCGGCGCATCGCTGAGGCCGGATGGCGGCCGCCCGCGAGTGACGTTCATCACCGCCCGCAGTTCTTCCGGCACTTCCGGTCGGGGCACGAGTTGCGCGGCATCGACGCCGGGGACAGGTTCCGCCGCGGCGAGAGGCGCTTCCTGCAGCGGGTAGCCTGTGGATGTGCGCGTCAGCCAAAGCAGGGCGAATGCCACAACGAGCACTACGCCAAGCGCTCCGAAAACAATCGTCAATTTGTGTCGAAGGGTAAGCCGGTTCATACGATTACCTCCTCCTCAATTAGCCAGGTGTGGGGAAACCGGTTCAGTGTGTATGTCGCTGCCCGGACAGCAGCTTGATGCCCAGCCAGGATGGTCATCATCCTAGGGTCGAAATCATAGACTAACCTTGAGTGCCGCGCAAAATCTGAACCCGCTTTGCACAAGCGGTGCGCACGGCTGGACTGGCATCTGTGATCACTGCCAATCGCACAAAAAGAGACCGGGCTGCGCGAGTCCGGCCTCTGTCGAATACCTGTTATTGGTTCGCTTCAAGTTTGGCGAACACGCTTGGCTTCATTGAAAAGGTAATTCAACGCGGAGGACGCAAAGGAACCGCTCTCGAACTCTTCTCTTCTGACTCTTTGCGACCTCTGCGACTTTGCGTTAAACCTTTTTGCGGTAGAGTCAAGAACAGAGCGTCAGCATTCGCTGTACCCGCAATTGATGCATTTCTTGCAGCCTTCGGTGTACATCACAGACGCCTGACCGCACTCCGGGCATAGGTCGCCGATCTGGCTCAGGGGCAGCTCCATTTGCTCGGCGGTGGGCGGGGCGGCGCTGCTGAGCGCGTGCATCTCCGCCTCATTCAGATATTCGCTGAGCACCTGGGCGATGGCGTCGGGCAGGGAGCGCACACGCTGCGGGCCAAAACCAAGAGGGCGTCCGCCGCCGATGCCGCCCATCTGGTACACAATCTGCTGCAAGCGTTCGGTGGGGTCGAGCGGACTGGGCATGCGCAAGATGTAGCTCATCAAGCGTCCTAGCGCTTCCGAAACAGCCGCTACATCCGAACCGGCCTTGCCCACATTCAGAAAAACCTCGAATGGCTCGCCCGTGTCGGTTCCATTCACGGTGATGTAAGCGGTTCCCAAGGGCGTGGGCTGGCGATAGGTCCAGCCATTCAGCCGTGTGGGCCGCCGCCGCCGGACGGGAATGGCCGGGGCCGGGGCTGCGCTCTCCGTTTCGGTACTGGCATGGCCGCCATTCTGCTGAACTTTCGCTTCGGCTGTCGCCTTCGTCTCCAAAACGACATCCTGCCGACTGCCGGTGACATAAACGGTGAGCCCCTTGCATCCCAACTCCCAGGCGCTGAGATAGGCGGTTTCCACATCGGCTACGGTGGCTTCGGGCGGGAAATTGCAGGTTTTGGAAATGCTGTTATCGACGAACTGTTGCAGCGCGGCCTGCATGAGGACGTGTTCTTGCGGGCTGACATCCTGGCTGACGACAAACGTGTGCAACAGGTTTTCCGGCAATTCCTCCACGCTCTGGCAGGTGCCGTTGTGCAGGACTTCATCGATGATTCGCTCGCGCTTTTCGCCCACGACTCCGGCTTCGTCCAATGCCTGAACAAATCTGGGGCTGACATAGGTCAAGACGACGTCGCCATCCGATTCTTTGACATAACGAGTATAGGCCAGGGCAAAGACCGGCTCGCAGCCGTAGCCTTCGCAGCCCGTCACCGTGCCGATGGTCCCGGTGGGGGCGATGGTGGTCTGGGCGCCGTTGCGAATGCCGTGCGCCTTGATGCCAGCAATAATGGCGTCCCAATTCAGGTGCGGACGAGCAAAGTCTTGCGTGAAAGGTCGCAGAGGAACGGGCGGGGTCCAAGTCAGACGGTTGGGGTCGTAAATGGAGTTGCGAATCGCCGTAAATGGCCCGCGCTCTCGCGCCAGTTCGATGGATTTGCGCATCGAATGATAGCGCACGAATTCCATGATCTGTCCCGCCAGTTCTTGCGCCTCATCCGAACCGTAGCGCACACCGAGGACATACATCACGTCAGCCAGCCCCATGATGCCGAGACCAATGCGCCGAACGCGATGCGCCGCTTCCTTCAACTGCGGCACAGCCGGGACATACGCATTCGCCTCCACGACATTATCGAGGAAGTGCGTCGATTCGGTGATCGTCGCCTCCAGCGCTTCCCAATCGATCTGGTTGTCCTCGGTCAGGTGCGCTGCCAGATTGATCGAACCAAGGCAGCAATTTTCGTAGGGCCCCAGCCATTGCTCGCCGCAGGGATTGGTCGCCTCCAATTCATACAGATGGGGGACCGGGTTGGTGCGATTGGCGGCATCCAGGAACAGCACGCCGGGTTCGCCGTTGCGATGGGCATAGGTGGCGATCTGGTCGAAAATCTCGCGGGCGGAAACGGTATCCCAAACTTCGCCGGTGCGGGGATTGATTAGATCGAAATCCGTGTCGTCTCGCACGGCCTCCATAAAGGCATCGGTGACGCCCACGGAAATGTTGAAATTGGATATCTTGCCCTCTTCGGCCTTGCAGCGGATAAATTCCTTCACATCGGGATGATCGACGCGCAGGACAGCCATATTGGCCCCGCGGCGTGTGCCGCCCTGGGCGATTACGCCGAAAGCCGTGTCATAAGCCTCCAGGAATCCCACCGGCCCGGTGGCTATCCCGGCCGATTTCATCACCCGATCACCGCGTGGGCGCAGGCGGCTGAATGCGAAACCATTGCCGCCGCCAGTCTGTTGCACCAGTGCAGCGTTGCGCATGGTCTGGAAGATGCCGTCCGGATGCTTGCCCATGTCGTCTTCGATCGGCAGCACGAAGCAAGCAGCCAATTGTCCTAAGGGGGTTCCGGCCCCGGTAAAGGTGGGCGAATTGGGGAAAAATCGCAGGCTGCTCAAAAGGTCATAAAAAATATGTGTGGCAGTCTCGGCATCCCCTCCCATCTCCGTCTCCACCGACCCTAAGTGATTCGCCACCCGGAAAAACATCTCGGCTGGCGTCTCGATCGGCTTGCCATCCAGCCCCTTGCGCAGATAGCGGCGACGCAACACTTCCAGGCTGTTTGGCGAGAGTTCGATCAGATCATCGCGTACATAACTCGACAGCGACGAACGGTCGAGTGTTGAGGTGGTCACACTGGACATGAGATTCGCTCCTGGATAAATAAATGAATAAATGCTTGGAGTTGGATAAGTGATTCAAAACAGCCCTGGGCGGGGCTGAAAAGTGCGCGAATGACCTGTCGTCAAGCCCCAAAAGGGGCCGCCGTACAAAGCGAACGAGCTATCGTCCGATAAATCGATCTATCTCGGCCCGTACCGATTCCAGGTCGGGCAATTCCATGTATACCGAGGCGAAACGTATATAAGCAACAGGATCGATGACCTGCAATCTATCCAGCACCATGTTTCCGATCACACTGCTCGGAATCTCGGCTTTGCCGGCGTTATGAACATATTCTTCGATGCTTTCGGCCAGCCCCTCAAGTTCGGCTGTTGCAATCGGGCGTTTGGCGCAGGCCATGCGGATGCCATTGAGCAACTTGATCCTGTCGAAAGGCTCCCGTCTGCCATCGGACTTGATGATATGGACGGCTGTATTGATCTGTTCGTAAGTCGTGAAACGCTGGTCGCAGTTGGTGCACAGGCGACGGCGGCGAATGCCATCTCCTGAATCGCGCGTGTCGATCACCCGGGATTGCGATTGGCCGCAGTGTGGACATTTCATGGTTTGATTTTACGTGTTTGGGAGCGTGTCCAGGTGCACATGAGCAGACAAGATTTTGATAGAAAACGCACCGATTCAGGGGTTTTCTGGCTGTCTGCTATTTTAGATACAGTACGACGACGGCGGATGCTTCGGCGGATCTCCCGATCGCTTATGTATCTCAGTTGCCGCGGATGGACACGCATTGAGAGGTGACGTTCGACAAAGCAACATCACTGCGTTTCACTTCGTCAAATCAAATTAAGTGATTGTCATCAAGCAAACCACTACATCTAGTAGTTCACATAAATCAGCATACTACATGTAGGGGAAGGGGTCAGATTATATCACACTTGTTCCTGTTGCAAAAGGGGCTATCAGGCATAGTTACCCTAATGTGTGAAGAAACTTTAAGGCAAAACACAATATTGAGTTGTACGTCGGGCGAGATTACGACGACTGAGCTATTGATTCTGTCCGCGCTGGCGAGTGCGACGCAAGAAGGCCGGGATTTCCAGGTCTTCGCTATCGTAGTTTCGCGTGGGGAAGTCGATTGTCTTGCTGGATGTGGCCGGCTGTTGCTTGGTGTGAACGGCGTCGAACCCGGTGGCGATAACCGTGATCCGCAGTTCATCGTTCAAGGTTGGATCGATCACAGAACCGAAGATGATGTTAGCTTCGGGATGAGCGGTGCGGCGAATGATCTCCGCTGCCTCGTTCACCTCGAACAGACTCATATCGTTGCCGCCGGTGACATTGAACAGGATGCCTCGCGCCCCATCGATGCTGATGTCCAGCAATTGCGAGTGAATCGCTTCTTCCGCCGCCTGTTGCGCCCGGTTTTCACCGCGACCCGTGCCGATAGCCATCAGCGCCGCCCCGCCCTCGCTCATAATCGAGCGCACGTCGGCGAAGTCGAGATTGATCAGACCGGGGATGGTGATCAATTCGCTGATGCCCTGGATGCCCTGGCGTAGGATATCATCGGCGGTGGCAAACGCCTCTTGCATGGTGGCCCGCTTGTCGACGATTTGCAGCAGCCGATCGTTGGGGATGACGATCAGGGTATCCACGTGATCGCCCAGAGCATTCGTGCCTTCCTCGGCCAGATGCCGCCTCCGGGATCCCTCGAAGGTGAAGGGCTTGGTGACAACGCCGATGGTCAGCGCTCCAGTCTCGCGGGCCAGCCGGGCGATCACCGGCGCTGCGCCCGTGCCTGTGCCGCCGCCCATGCCGGCAGTCACAAAAATCATGTCAGCGCCTTTGAGGATATCAACCAAATCTTCGGATGATTCCTCGGCTGCCCGTTGACCAATATCGGGATTGCCGCCGGAACCAAGCCCTTTGGTGATTTTATCGCCAATACGCACTCGCAGCGGCGCCTCCGAAAGCATCAGGGCCTGTGCGTCAGTATTGACTGTCACAAATTCGACGCCCTGAATTCCTTCCTGGATCATACGATTGACTGCGTTGCCGCCGCCGCCGCCAATGCCTATGACCTTGATCTGAGCCAGATTTTCTACATAGGGTTGAGAGGATTTTGCCATATTGTCTTGCCTCCGAGGACGATAATTGTGCGTCCGGCTGGCTGCATGGGGGATGACAATCATGCAGACCGCAATCATAACGCGGGGTGGCAGTTTCCCCCAAACGTTTGCGGCACGAGCAACACGTGCCTTGCAGCCAGCCTTCAGACGCAGTCGGGTATTATCTGAATTAGTGCATGTGAAGTGACGAAATTGGTGATTGAAGATTGATGATTAAAGACTGATTCAAATTGACATCAATATGAAACGAGAGTTTTTCGCGACAGCCTGACTTTGGACGGTAGACGATGGACGATGGTTGCTCTCAGACAAAAACTATTGTCTTCTATCGTCGATGGTCTATCGTCAACGGTTGGTCAAAAGTAGCGGTTTCAAACTGACGTCAGTTTAACCGTCAATCATCGACATCATTAACCGGGCAGCAGTCCTTGCAACCATTCGCGCACGTTCGGGACCAACGGGGAGGAGCGGCGTACAGATTCGGACGGGCCATGACGAAGGCCCCAAAGCAGCAGACCCATGCCGGTGGCGTGGGCCGGGGTCAGCCATTGGCGATGCGCATTGGCAATGCCTTCAGGCGCGCCGGTGCGGACAGGCAGGCGGAAGATCGCCCGCCCCAACTCCTTGGCCCCCTGCAATTGGGCCGAGCCGCCGGTGAGGACGACGCCAGCAGGCAGGAGGCCATCGTAGCCGGAGCGCTTTATTTCGCGTTGGATCAGATGCAGGATTTCCTCGGTGCGCGCCTCCAGAATCTCGGCGATGTAACGACGCGAGATGGGTTGGCTCTGGGCGTCGCCAAAAGCCGCCGCGCTGACATTTTCATCTTCGGCCACCCAATCGGGCAGGGCATGGCCGTAGCGGATTTTTAGCTGCTCGGCGGTGTCGAAGGGCACGCGCAATCCCACGGCCAGGTCGCGCGTCAGATTATCGCCGCCGATATCCAGCACGATGGTGTGCCAGACCGAACCTTCCAGAAAGATAGCCACATCGGTCGTGCCGCCGCCGATATCGGCCAGGGCGACGCCCATATCGCGCTCGTCGGCGGTCAGCACCGCCTCACCGCTGGCCAACGGCTCCAACACCAATTCCTCGATGGCTACGCCGTTGCTCTGAATGCATTTGACCAGATTGCTGATGGCGGCGGTGGCGCCGGTGATAATATGGGCGTTGACTTCCAGCCGGTAGCCGTGCATGCCGATGGGCTCTTGCACGCCTTCCTGCTGGTCGATGGTGAAACTGCGGGCGATCGTGTGGATGATCTCTCGGTCGGATGGAACCGGGATCGCCCGGGCTGCGTCCAACGCCCGTTCCACATCCTGCCGGGTGATGCTGCGCCCGCGGGGGATGGCAACCGCGCCGTCGCCGTTGTGCGAGCTGATATGGCCGCCTACGATGCCGACATAAGCGTTGCGGATGGTCGTCCCGGCTTCGTGCTCGGCCAGCTCAATCGACTCGGCGATGGCCTGCGAGGCAGCCGACACATTAACGACGACGCCTCTGCGCAGACCCTGGCTGCGGACCCGGCCCGCGCCGATCAAACGCAGACGGCCTTCCGGCGACGCCTCTGCGATAAAGGTGCAGATTTTGGTGGTGCCAACATCGATGGCAGCGATAATATCGGACACGTGCTTCTTTCCTACTCGAAATGTCGTCGAATGCTATCGCCAATACGGGCGTTCAAATCTTAAATCAACCAGTTGGGGCGATGCGCCCTGTTTGAGAATATCGCGGCGCATTGCCTCCCACATGGCCAGCTTTTGGTCCATGCGTTCGGCGGAACCGAGATTGACCTGCCAACCCTCGGGGCTGAAAAAGAAAAGCCCATAGGGTTCCTGATAGCGAAAGGTGGAAACCTCCGGCAAATTCTGCGTGATACGGCGCACCGCGTCAAGTAACGCCGGGTCGGTGTGACCGTCTCGGCTGGCGGCGGAATTATCATCGACAAGCTTGACCAGGCCTTGACGCTGATCGGCGGCCGGCGCAATGAACCCTTCCCGGTCGATCCAATACGATTGGCCAAGCACCTGATACAACACCATCGGCTCGCGCTCGGTCACCGAAATGCTGACATTCGCCGGGAAGGTCACGCTGACCTCGGCGTCACGCACGTGCGGCAGTTCGAGCACCCGCTCGCGCACCTGTTCCGGGTTGATGAAGAAAATGCTCTGGCCGTCGATGCCAGCTTTGGCATAGGTCTCCGCCGTCGTGGTGTAATGCGTGTTTTCGATGTCAGCCGCATAGACGAAATAATCGTAGCTCTGAAAAGTGTAAACGAATATCGCCAGGGTGACGATGAGCAGCAAGCCCGCAACGTAATGACTGGGATGCCACTGCCGCCCGCTGATGGCTCTCCAGGTTTGTTTGGTGAGCGAGTCGCGGCGGGCGGTTTTCGGCTTGACGCTGCGGCGGAAGAGACCGGGGGTGAGCAAAGCGGGCGTCGTGAACTCGAACCGGCTTTGCTGCTTGCCGCGCTTACTTTTGCGCTTGCCTTTGACCTTGCGGCTGTCGCTTTGATCGGAATCCGCCCGATGGTAAGTCGGCATTACGCTGCCCCCTCATCCTGGTTGACGTCGTACGTGGTCCGATTCTGTGAGCGTTCTTGCTGGCGTTGCAGGGCCAGTTCGATCAGCCGGTCGAGCAATGCCGTGTAAGATAGTCCGCTGGCCTGCCACAACTTGGGATACATGCTGATATTCGTGAATCCGGGCATGGTGTTGACTTCGTTGAGGAAGAGTTCGCCCGTGGCGTCGTTCAACAGAAAATCCACACGGCTAAGACCGCTGCCATCGACGGCGCGAAAAGCCTGAACCGCCATCTCCTGCACGGCGTTCGTCAGTTCCGGACCGATTGGCGCGGGGATGATCTCGCGGCTTTCACCGTCGATGTACTTGGCTGCATAGTCATAAAATTCGTTGCTGGGCACGATTTCACCGGGGAGAGAGGCGACCGGGTCATCATTGCCCAGGACGGATATCTCGATCTCGCGGGCGTTGGCGACCGCCTGTTCCACCACGACCTTTCGATCATAGGCGGATGCATCGTCAAGTCCTCGCCTGAGTTCGGCACGATCGTGGCATTTGGCGATGCCGACGCTGGAACCCAGATTCGCCGGTTTCGTGAACATGGGATACGTCAGATGCGATTCCAAATCAGCGATGACCTCGTCCGGTTGCGCCTGCCAGCCCTGTCGAAAGACCACCCGCCAGGGCGTCTGCGGCAGGCCATGCGCGGCGAAAAGCATACGCGACACTGCCTTGTCCATCGCCAGTGACGAGGCCAGCACGCCGCAGCCCACATAGGCTATCCCGGCCAGGTCGAGCAACCCCTGCAAAGTGCCATCCTCGCCGTACGTGCCATGCAGGATCGGGACGATGACATCGATTCCGGCCAGGTCGTCCGGCGACGGCCACATCGGCGCGTCTTCGCCCGCCTGCTCGCCGCAAACCAATCGTTCAAGGGGGTCATTGTCGAAAAGCCATCGCCCCTGCTTGTCGATGCCGATTTTGCGAATCTCGTAACGATCCTTGTCGATGGCGGCCAGCACGGATTGCACGCTGCTCAGGCTGACTTCATGTTCGCCAGAGCGACCGCCAAAGAGAACACCGATTCGGAGTTTGTCAGGCATGTGGGATGGCATCAGTGATTGGGGATTGGTTATTGATCGCCGATGGGCGATAGTTTTGGGCTGTTTTGCCAGTCGCCGATGAACTGGATTTCTGGTTCGAGCACGACGCCGAACTGCGCGAAAACCCTGGCGCGGATCACGTTCATCAGGGCGACGACATCGGCGGCGGTGGCCTGGCCGTGATTGATGATGAAGTTGGCGTGCTGTTCGCTGACGCTGGCTCCGCCGATGCGATGGCCTTTGAGTCCGGCGGCTTCGATTAAGCGCCCAGAGAAATCGCCGGGAGGGTTTTTGAAGATCGAGCCTGCGCTTTTGTCCACCGGTTGGGTGCGGCGACGATGTTCGAGATAGGCGTCGGCGCGGGCGCGTTCCTCGCCTTCGGGATCAGGTTCAAGTAGGAATGTGGCCGAGAGCACGACCGGACCGAACGACGGCTTTGTGACGATATCTTTCAGACGACTACGACGGTAACCAAGCTGCAAGTCGGCGGCGGCGAATTCGGCGACCACGCCATCTGTCCACAGCCGCACACTCTGCAAATTGTCGGCGACACAGCCGCCATGCGCGCCCGTATTCCCGACCACCGCCCCGCCGACCGTACCCGGCACGCTCACCGCCCAGCCCAGCCCGGCCAGATTCCGGGCGATGGATGCCCGTGCCAGCCCGGCCAACGCCACGCCGCTTTCGGCCAGGGCCATCTGCCTGCCAGCGGGCTGATCGAGCCACTCGACGCCGCGGCACTGGTTGACGATGACGAGTCCGGAAATGCCTTCGTCGCTGATCAGGACATTGGAGCCGCCGCCAAGCATGAGGAATGTGACATGTTCGCTGTGGCAGTAATCGAGCGCTGCCAACAAATCGGGGATGGCCTGCACGATCAGCAGGCGCTCAGCCGGGCCGCCAATGCGAAAACTTGTGTAAGGCGCCAACGGCGCGTTTTCTTGCAGGCCATTGCGTCCAAATGCCGCCAGGGCTTGGAGATGTTGCGTCCGGGATGATGATTGCACGGTGATCATGCGGCGCTCAGTTCGCGTCGGGTCAGCCGTTCGAGTAGGGCGTCGCCCAGTTGGGTGGCCGTTCCAGCGCTGAGGATGACGACAAGGGTTCCCGACTCAGCCTGGCTCAGGCTGTCGAGCACGGCGGGTAAGGAGCCAGGCGTCTCGACATGTTCATGGCGGCTGGCTGCGGCCACCATTTCCGGCAGGATGGCGGGGTCGACGGCCTCGCGGGCGGCGTAGATGTCGGTGATGAAGACTCGGTCGGCGGGCGAGAATACGCCCTCGAATTGATCCAGGAATGTGCGGGTGCGGCTGTAGGTATGCGGCTGATAAACCGCCCAGATCTCGCGGTTGGGATAGGCGGCGCGGGCTGCGGCCAGCGTGGTGCGCACCTCGGTGGGGTGATGGGCATAGTCGTCAACAACCATCACGCCAACCGCCTCGCCCTTGATCTCGAAGCGTCGTTCGGCGCCGCGATAGCCTGCCAGCAATGGCGCTGTCTCCTGCACGGAGACGCCCAGGGCATGCCCGGCTAATAGTGCGCCAGCGCTGTTCAAAACATTGTGTAAGCCGATGACCTGTAATCGCACCTGCTGGACAATACCGTTCGGGGCTTCCAGGGTGTAGGTCGTCGTCCCAGCCCGGATGTCGATATGCTTCGCCTGCCAGGCGGCATTGGCCCGGCTGCCGTAACCAAGCCAGGAAGCGTCGCCCATCTCCGCCGCCAGACTTCGCAACTCCGCATCATCCTGACAGAAGATGACACGCCCTTTCGGGCGCAGGCGCTCCACGAACTGGCGGAAGGCATCGATGTAATCTTCTGCGGTGAGGAAACAGTCCGGGTGATCCCATTCCAGGCTGGTCAGCACGATCAGGTCGGGCGAGAGGCCGAGAAAGGCGTAATCGTATTCATCGGCTTCGATCACAAAATAGGGGCTGTCTCCGGCGGCGCTCATGCCCAGCCCCGGTATCGAACTGCCGATTATGTAGCCGGGAGAACGACCGCTCTGGCTAAGGATGTGGGCGATCATGCCGGTGGTCGTGGTCTTGCCATGTGTGCCGGCCACGGCGATCACGCGGCGGCCCTGAGTGAGGGGGCCGAGAAAATCATTTCGCTTAACGACGGGGATTTCAGCAGCCCGTGCCGCCTGCACTTCGGGGTTCTCGCTGGCTACGGCGGATGAGATCAGCACAACATCGGGCATCATTGGCGCGGTGTCGGCATGCCGAAGATGCTCCGGCTTGTGGCCGATATGAATGATTGCGCCCAGCCCGGCCAGGATTTCGGTGCGGGGCGACGGCGTTTGATCGCTGCCGCTGACCTGAAATCCCATTTCCAACAGCACTTTGGCGATAGGCCCCAGCCCGGTGCCGCCGATGCCAATGAGATGGAAGCGGCGTTCAGAGCGCTGGTTGGGTGGGAGCGAAAAAAGTTCTTGCCAGTTCATGGCCGATGGAATCATTATCTGCGTACGCGCAGAAGCAGCATGAGGATGAGCAGAGCGCCCCATGCCAGTGATGGCACGAGCGCCGGGGGTAGAAATGTCGTGATAGCCTGAGCGGTGGCAGTAAGCGGCAGGTCGAGTAAATAGGGAGTGCCGCCGAGATTGGTGAAGTCGGCGACGGGATAATCGTAAAAATCCTGGAAATACCAGAGGCTGCCAGCGACCAGGTAGCCGTTCACAGCGCCGACCAGGATGTTGAGCAGTAGGCCTTCGACGCCTTTGCGTTGATTGCCGGGAAAGGTAAAGGTCTGTCCGGCATAGCCAGCAAAGATAATGCCGATGAACAACAGGCTGAACGTCAGGGCGAGGATGTGTTGCATCGTCCGGGGATCAATGACGCCGAGGCCGAGTTTGTCGGCCAGCCATTGCAACGCCTGGGGTAGATATGGCGTCAGGAATTGCATGATCAAAAACAGGGCGGCAAAGATGACGGTTGTGATCCCCAATTCTTTGGGATAGCCGCGCGCCAGGCAGATGAACACAAAGAAAAGGAAAATTGCCAGGAAAAGGATTTCAAGAGGGCCCATCAGGCGTCGTTCACTTCCGCACATTCCGTGCAGCGAGAATGATAATGATGACCATGATGCCGATGACGACAACTGGCCCAACCTGCTCGTACAACATCTTGATCGGCGCCAGCAATGCATCGAGCGCCACACCGAACAGGGAGAACAAGCCGCCTAAGAAGCTGGTGTTTTGTAATTCTGGCAGATAGGATTCGGGGACAAGCGGCACCACAAAAAGATAGGCTAAAAGCAAGCCGTTGACAACGCCCATGAACAGGCCAAGGATGGGCGTCGAGCGCTTCTTGACGCGGGCCGAAATGAGATAACCAAGAAGAATCAGCACCAGCATGAAGAAGAACAGCGCCGCCTGCACATTATTGGGCGGGATGAGCGGGCCTGCTTGTGTGGCGTCCGACATCACCTGATCGAGCGCCTGGGCGCTGAAATCGCCAGAGATAACCAGTGTGACGCCGCCATTGATCGCAATTTGAAACAGGAACCAGATGCTATTAATGATCCGAACGACGGCGCTGCCCAACCATTCGGGCGTGCCGACCAGAATGCCCAATAGGATCAAAAAGAACTTGACCAGTTCGGAGATGAACCCGCGCCGCCAGCCCTGGTAGGCGAATACCGCCAGGACGAAAAAGGCCAGGATCAGGCGTTCGGATTCGGTCATGTGCGGATAGGTGCGGCCAGGTCGAACAGGGTTTGGGCGATGTCTGCGGCGGCATTGGGGCGGGCCAGTTTGGCGCAGGCGTCGCTCATTGCCGCCAATTTCATCGGGTGATCGAGCAGTTCGGTAATTGCCGGGAGCAATTGTGCATTCATATTAGCGTCTTCGACAATCAGCGCCGCGTTACGATCGGCCAGATACCTGGCATTGGGGTATTGATGCTGGCCGGAGATAGGCAGGGGCACGAGGATCGAGGGCAATGCCAGGGCGGGGAATTCGCCCAAGACAGAAGCGCCAGCGCGGGTGATTGCCAGATCGGCGGCAACCAGAGCGGTGATCATGTCTTCGTGCAGGTAAGGGTAAAGTCGATAGCGTGTGCGTTGCTCGACAGGAAGTTCGCTCGCCCGACCGCTTGCTTCCTCCCAATCGACTTCGCCGCTGACGTGGATGACCTGGGCGCTTTGCAGCAGGCTGGGCAGGATGTTTGCCAGGGCGATGTTGATCGAACGCGAACCGCGTGATCCGCCGAAAACGAGGATGGTAGCCAAGGTCGGGTCGAGGTCAAAATGGGTTCGGGCAGAATGTTTGTCAAACGAATGCGCTGTCAATTCCGGTCGCACCGGGTAGCCTGTGACGATGGCTTTGCCAGGGAAGAATTCGGCCACTTCCGGGAAACTGACGGCCACTCGTTCGGCGTAACGGGCCAGGCGTTGTACGGCCATGCCGGGCGTGATGTCGGGCAGGTAGATCAGGACGGGGACGCCCTGGCGATGAGCCGCCCACACGACCGGTGCGCAGACATAGCCGCCGGTGACGAAGAGGACGTCAGGCCGCCAGGAGTGGATCATCTGCTGCGCCTGACGGCTGCCGCGTACCAGACGGACGGCATTTCGGGCCAGCTTGATGGGGTTGTAAATGCGGAGTTGTCCGGCTGCAATCGGCTCAAAGGGGATGGCGGCTCGCTGAACCAGATCAGCCTCCACGCCATCCGCTGTGCCGGCATAGAGCAACTCCAACGTACCGATGGGGTTAGCGGGATTTTCGGCGGGGGCGATTGGCGGTGCGGGCATAGCTGGGTTGGCGCTGGCCAACGCTGCTACGACTGTCAGAATCGGGTACACGTGTCCGCCGGTTCCGCCGCCAGAAAGAAGGATACGCATTGAACTTGTAGCCGCGACCTCCGCGTGAGACATTGAGCAGGATGCCGACGGCAGCCAGATTGGCTACTGTGCTGGAACCTCCGTAGCTGAAGAAGGGCAGCGGCAATCCTGTGAATGGGAAAGTGGCGGTGATGACCGCGATGTTGATGAATGCCTGGAATACCAGCCAGGTGGTGATGCCAAAAGCCAGAAGTGAGCCGAATTGGTCGGGAGCCCGGAGGGCGATGCGAATGCCACGATAGGCGAAGAAGAAGAACAACGCCAGAATTAGCAGCGTGCCGATCAGCCCCAGCTCTTCGCCCACGATGGCGAAGATGCTATCCGAATGAACCGCCGGGAGCGAATTCACGCGCTTGGTGATGCTTTCGGCCAGACCCTGCCCAAAAACGCCGCCTTCGACCAGCGCCGTGATCGCCTGCTTCACCTGCAAATTCTGCGTCTGCAACGGATTGGACAGGGATTCGACGAAGACTTCGACACGATAGCGAGCGTGTGAACTGAAAAAGATGACGGCCCCAAATGTGATTCCGCCCAGCAGGCTGATAATGCCCATTTGCAATAGATCGGCGCCGGCAATAAAAAACATAGCGACGGCCGTGACCGCGATCACGATTGAGGTGGAGATCGCAGGTTGGGCGACGATCAAACCGATGAGCAAGCCCAACAGAATGGCAAAAGGCGCCAGACCATAGCTGGCATTTTGCAATCGTTTCCCTTTGGAAGTGAGCCATGCGGCCACATAGATGATGATCGAAATCTTGGCCACTTCCGAGGGCTGGATGGAGCCATTGAGGAACTGGCGTCTGGCGCCAAATTCATCGCTGCCGAAGAGAAGAACCACGATCAAGGCCAGCAATGTAATTCCCATGATCGGAATGGCCCAGTCGCGCCACACTCGATAGTCTATGTTGACGCCTATCACAAGTGCCACGATGCCCAACGCCGTCCAAAGCAACTGCCGAGCGAAAAAATGGGTAGTATTATTCCATTCCAAATAGGACAGCGCATAGGAAGCGCTGTAGACCATCACCAGGCCGAACCCAACCAGCACCGCCAGTGAGATTAGCAGGGGATAATCAAATTCGGATGGTTCGTTGTTGGTGCGTGGCATAGCCGGCCTCACTAATGGGGGAAGGTGAATCAGTCGGCAAGAACGTTGACGAGGTCTCGGAAATGCTGCCCTCGTTCGGCGAAGTCAACATAACTGTCGTAACTGGTCCCGCCCGGAGAAAGCAGGACGACGTCTCCGGGTTGGGTCAAAGTATGGGCCAGTGCAACGGCCTGGGGCAGGTCAGCGCAGGTCTGGATGCTCTGCAACTGGCTGTCGGGCGGCGTGGGGTGTAACGCCGCCTCGATCAATCCGGCGGCTTCGCCAAAGAGAATGGCGTGACGCACGCGCCCATGGACGAGCGTAGCCCAATCATCCCAGGGCAGATGTTTGTCACGCCCGCCAGCCAGCAGGATGATCGGTTCGGAAAAGCTGCGCAGCGCCGCCTGCGCTCGTTTGGGCGAAGTGGCGATGCTGTCGTTAATCCAGGTCACGCCATGCACAACGCGCACAATTTCGAGCCGATGGGCGACGCCCGTAAACTGCCGAATCGCCTCGGCCATCGCTTCGATATCCGCTCCGGCGGCTTTGGCCAGACAACATGCCGCCGCCACATTGGCCAGATTGTGCCGCCCGCGCAATCGGATCTCCGTCACATCAATGACCGGCTGAGCCTGTCCCTGCCAGCGCAGCCAGATCCGGCCGTCAGACAGCCAACTGCCGTTGCGGGCAGGCTGGCTTTCCAGCCCAAAGGTGAGGATTCTGGCCCCGATTTCTTGCGTAAACGCCTCCTGGCCCGCCCCGGCTTCCACGCTCACCCTGCCAGATTCCGCCCATGCGGCGAGCATGGGATCATCGCGGTTGAGCACAGCGTAATCGGTAGCCGTTTGCCAGTTGAGGATGTGGCTTTTGGCGGCTGTGTAATGCGACATGGAGGGATGGCGGTCAAGATGGTTGGGTGTGATGTTCAGGATGGCGGTGACGTGCGGGCTGAGACCGTGCGAATCGTGCCAGGGCATCGACCCCTGGTTGCCGGATTCCTGCTCCGCCCAATAGGGCAGTTGAAAGCTCGACAGTTCCATGACCACGCGGTCGCCCGGCTGCATCCGTTCGACTTCGGTCGACAGCGGCGTCCCCACATTGCCGCCCAGCCAGACCTGAAATCCGGCGGCTTCGAGCATGCGAGCGGTGAGGGTGGATGTGGTCGTCTTGCCGCTGGAGCCGGTTATCCCCACGATGGGGGCCGGACAGAATTGGGCGAAGAGCCGGGTCTCGGCAGTCAGCGGGATGTGACGTCGACGCGCTTCTTGCAGCAAGGGGATGGTTTGCGGGACGCCGGGGCTGACGACGACGGCGTCGATGCCATCGAGCAGTTCGGCGGTTTGCGGGCCGATCCGCACTTCGCCCGGCTGTCCGGCCATCTCGCTCAGGCTGGCGTCGAGCGCTTCGCTGCCATGCAGGTCGCTGAGCACGAGGCTGGCGCCGTGTGCGGCCAGCCAGCGGGCGGCTGCCAATCCTTCCCGCGCCAGACCAACCACCAACAATTTCTGCCCGGAAAAGTCGGCAGAAGAGGCGGTTGCGAGACCTGGGTGGGACGAAAGGGTCATAAGCATGAGGTCGTTACAACAGGGCCAGGGCGATGCCCAGCATGCCTGCCATCAAGCCAATCAGGAAAAAGCGCTGGGTGACTTGCGTTTCTGACCAGCCGATAAGTTCGAAGTGATGTTGGAGCGGCGTCATTTTGAAGGGGCGGATGTCACGGCCCAGAAAGCGACGGCTGAGTTTGGCCGAGACGACCTGAATGATAACTGAGAGGACGACGGCGACGAGGGGGATGGCGATGATGGGGAGGAGTAGCCACTGCCCGGTCATCAAAGCCACAATGCCCAGGGTGGCCCCCAAGGCCAGGGAGCCGGTGTCGCCCATGAAAAGTTGGGCGGGATAGGCGTTGAACCAAAGAAATGCGAAGGTGGCTCCGACCAAGGTGAAGGAAAGGGCGGCCAGCCAGACCTGACCCTGCAAATAGGCAATGATGCCGTAGGAAGCA
>JAGFJG010000072.1 GCA_024102915.1 Caldilineales bacterium | reverse complement strand
GGTCCGCCGCTCAGGTCCAGCGGATTGGAGGGATCGGAGTGAACCCAGTCGGGGGCGTGGGTTTCATCCAGAATGTCGAATTGCTTACGGTTCCAGGCTTGTTCGTAGAAGCGCCTGACCAACGCCTTGTTTGCTTCGGTCGATGTCATGAGAGTTCTCCTTGCTTGTCGTTGTCTCTGCCGATCACTGTACGGGCGCAGTCAGATACAAGTACAGGACGGCCAGACCGTCGTCGCTCATCCAACTGGCCGTCCTTGCCGTTGAAGTTGGCTAGGCCACTTCCACCTCGGCCTGGCGCACGAAGAGTACGCCGGTGACAATGATGATCAGATGGATGGCGATGAAGATGAGGTACCCCACTGTGTCATAGCCGCGGGCGATCAGGTAGATGTCATCCAATACGCCGTGCAGCAGCTCCAGCCAGACCAGCAACCAGACTGCGCCCAGGTAGCGACGGGGGTTGCGGGATGCCCAGAGCATGAAGGTGCCGATACCCAGCACCTCGAAGGCGAAGGGCGACCAGCCGTCCACAAAGGCCTGGGTGGTGTCCGGCGTGGCGGGGAACGGAAACGCGGTCATCGAGGCCATGCCGGCGGGGTTGAACAGGACGAAGTACATATTCATCAGCGCCAACAGCAGGTAGAAGGCGCCGACGATGCGAAACCACCAGGTGAGCTTTTTCATGACTATTTCTCCCGTGAAGAACAAATTGAAAGAATGCTGTTGGATTACAACCCGGTCGCTACAGTTCTCACTGCACGGGCGCAGTAAGATAGGCATACAGCGCGGCCAGGTCATCGTCGGTCAACTGGGCCGCCACCTGCCAGGGCATAGTCGGCGGGAAGGCAACGCCGTCCGGCTTGACGCCTGTTCGCATCATCTCGGCGAACTGCTCCTGGCTGAGGTCGCCCACCAACGGTCGGGGATTGGGGACGGCCGCACCCATGGCCGAGGCTGGCGTGCCTGTGACGTCAGGGCCATGGCAGCCCCGACACTCGGCGAAGGTGGCTACATATTTGCCGTATTCCGCAGTGACGCCCTGGGGTGGCGCCGTGACTGAATCCGTCCCCTTCTCTGGCGTTCCGAACATCCCTGCCCCGAACATCAACGCCCCTACGAAGCTTAATTTGTCTCCGGTTGCGGCTGATTGTTCGGCGGCGGGTAGGGTGCGCAGGTAGGCGACGATAGCTTCGGTGTCGGCGTCGCTCAACTGGGCGTAGGGCAACAAAGACATGAAGACGAGCAGATCGCCATCCTCATCTACCCGGTGGCGCAGGGTGCGGAAGAGCTCGCCATCCGTGTAGCCCGCCAACTTGCCGCCGGGCGTCAGGTTCTCGGCCACCAGGTCGCCGACGAAGCCGAAGCCTTCTGCCGCGGCGATGTTCCAGCCGCCGTTGAGTGGATGCTGCATGGAGGGTGCGCCATCTGCACCTACATCGCTGTGGCAGCCGATACAGCTCATGTTGACCAGATAGTCGCCGCGGGCGATTTGTTCCGGCGTGCCCGCCACGGTTAGGTCGGGCGCTGCGGGCGCACCAGGGAAGTAGGCGGTGGCGATGCCCTTGCCTCCCATGAATGCGAGGGCGAGAAAGATCAGCGTCAGCAACGCAAAGCCGACGCCGCCAACCAGCTTCTTCCATAGCTTTTTGGCGCGAATCGAGCGGTAGCAAAGCCAGCCGAAGAGGACGGCGAAGGCAAAGACAACGAGCAAAATGATAAGATTGACGAGCATGTGTTGACTCCATGAAGGTTTTGAATGGGAACGGGCAGGGCGATAAAAGCGGAATGAGAGGGCAACAGTGACTCGTAATACACGATATCGTTTTACGAGCTGGGTAGGGTCTTACCTCCAGACTGATCTTGCAGCCAGGCATGCAAAAAAACGACCAAATCATCCAGGCTTGTGAAGCCGGTGCGCTCGGCAGTCTGGGGATGTTCCAGGGTGAACCGCCAGTCACTGGCGCCTCCACGTTGGCGCGCTGGTTCTTCCCACAAACCGAGAATAAACAATTGATAACGCAGCGGTCGATCAGTCATATTGTGTGACTTTTGTCCTATTTTTGAAACAGCGATTGTGATACACTCGCACTACTCTAACTGGTGATCATTTAGAAATCATTTATTGAAGGCGACGGTGACCGAAAATATCGAGATTCGTCTGTTAGGCGGCCTGCAAATCACTATAGACGGCGCCCCCGTCACCAATTTCATCTCCAGTAAAGCCCCGGCTCTGTTGGCGTATTTGCTCGTCTCGCGGCGGCAGCACCAGCGTGTGGCTTTGGCCGGGTTGTTGTGGGGAGAGTTGTCCGATGAAGCCGCTGCCAACAACCTGCGCCAAACCCTGACCAACTTGCGCAAGGTGGTCGGCTCGCACTTGATTATCACCCGCGAAGCAGTCGCTTTCGATCTCGATCAGCCTTACTTCCTCGATGTCGAGACGTTTACCGATTTGCTTCGTCTGAGCAAAGGCCAGCCGTACAGCCAGCGTATTGGCATGTTGCAGCAGGCGTTGGCATTTTACGAAGGCGAGTTTCTGGAGGGTTTTTATGTGCGTGATGCGCCTGATTTTGAAGTTTGGGTGCTGGGCCAGCGCCTGCGCCTGCGGGAACTTGCATTGCAGGGTTGGGATACGCTCACAGGTTTGTTGATCAACCTAGGTGATTATGAAGGCGCGGTAGAGAGTTCAGCACGCCTGCTTGCCCTGGACCCCTGGCGTGAGGAAACGCATCGCCAACGCATGCTTACCCTGGCGCACTGCGGCCGATTCAGCGCCGCCCTTGTGCAATACAAAACCTGTCTGCACATTTTGCGCCAGGAATTCGATGCTGAACCAGCCGCCGCCACCTCCGCCCTTTTCGAACGAATCCGCGCGGCAATGTCTGGGCCGCGTCACAATCTGCCCGCCGCCAGCACCGGTTTTGTAGGGCGCAAAAGCGAGATCGGAGAAGTCCGCGCATTGCTGGCATCGCCAGAGACACGGCTGCTGACTTTGTTGGGACCAGGCGGCGTGGGCAAGACCCGATTGGCTCTCGAAGTCGCCGCGGCCTGCGAAGTCATGTTCCTTAACGGCGTCTGGTTTGCATCATTGCCCCCGGGACAGGCGGCCGACGCCAACCAGTTAGCGTTGAATCTAGCCCAGGCGCTGGATTTGCCCCTCACTGGCTCGAAAAGCCCCCAAACGCAACTGTATGACTTTCTTCACAACAAAGAACTCTTGCTGGTGTTGGATAACCTCGAAGATTGGCTGGAAGTATCGCCATGGCTAAGCCAGATGCTGAGCCAATCGCCTGACTTGAAAATATTGGTCACATCGCGCCAACGCCTTGATTTGCACGCCGAGCGCGTCTACGTCCTCTCAGGTCTTTCATTCCCGCTCGATGTAGCACAGAATCCAGGGTCATTCGCCGCCGTCCAACTCTTTCTGCGCCGCGCTCGCCGTGTACAGGATGATTATGCCGCCGATGCCGCTGAGATCGCCGCCATTGCCCGTATTTGCCGCTTATTGGATGGGCTGCCGCTGGGTATCGAGCTGGCGGCTTCCTGGGTGGGTGCATTTCGCTGCGCTGAGATCGCCGACCAGATCGAACGCAATCTCGATTTCCTCACCACCACCCACCGAGATACCTCCCCGCGCCAGCGCAGCCTGCGCGCCATCTTCGACTGGACTTGGATCAGGCTTAGTGACGAGGAGCAGCAGGTGTTTCAACAGCTGGCGGTCTTTCAGGGGCCGTTTACATTCAGCGCAGCCGCACACGTGGCCGGTGCCTCCGCCGCAACGCTGACAGCCCTGGCCGGTAAGTCATTGACCTGGCGGCGCGGCGAGACCTTTCAGTTGCACGAGATGATGCGCCAATTTGCTCTGGAAAAACTGGTGGCGGCTCAATCTGTCGAGCGAACGGAGGTTCTGCATGCCGATTACTATGTTCGGTTTCTGCAAAGCCAGAAAGATCGCCTGCTGGGAAGTGAGCAACAGCAGGCGCTGGGGGCTATTGAACAGGAATTCGACAACGTCGGCGCTGCCTGGCGTTGGCTGACGGCCCATCAGGCGGTGGCGGGGATTGCGGTGGCGATGGACGGAATGTATCATTTTACTGCCATTCGCAGCCGTTTTCGTCAAGGGGCTGACTTGTTCGGCGCAGCGAGGACGGCATTGCTGCCAATCGTGCAAGACGATCCCTTCACACGTTTGACCTGTGCCCGAACGATGGCGCGTGAAGGCCGATTTCTTTCCTTCCTCTCGCACTTTGACGAAGCTCAGACGCTTCTGATCGAAAGCCTCTCCATCCTGCGGGATCTGAATGAACCTGATGAAACGGCGTTCGTGCTCGGGCATCTCGGCGGCACCTCTCGACTGCAAGGCGATCTGGAGGCAGCCGCACGCTACTTGCAAGACTGTTTGGTCCTACGTTGCGAGACTGGTAACTTGCACGGGCAGGCCGTCGCTTTGCTGGAACTGGCCGGCGTCGCTTTTATGTCCGCCGATTACCAAACCGCTCGTGTTCGTTGCGAAGAAGGCTTGATCGTATCTGAAACTGCGGGCGACCAGCAGACAACCGCCCATCTGCTCACCGGTCTCAGCCTCAGCAATCGCGAACTGGGTCAGACCGATCTGGCTATGCATTATGGTCGTCGCAGTCTGACGATGTATGGGGAGCTGGGTGACCGCTATGGCGTCATGCAGGCGTCGCTGACCCTGGGTGAACTGAGCCGCCGGCTGGGAAACAACTTTGAGGCACGCCAGTTTTGCTTACGAGCGGTCTCGGTCAGCCAGGAGATCGGCGACCGCTCGGGCGAGGCCGATGGCCATTACCGTCTGGGCCAGATTGCGGCGGGGGCGGGCGAACGGGACGAGGCGCTGCGTGAGTTTCGGCAGGCGCTTGAGCAAGCCCAAGAGATCGGACAGACGCCATTGGCCCTCGACATTTTGATCGAAATCGCCGACCTGCTTGCCGGTCGGGGAGAGAACGAACGAGCTTGCGGCATCCTCATCTTTCTACACGCCCAGACGCAGCTTATCGAGCCAGGGCGATCACGCTTATACGAGATGCTTTCACGAATGGGCGGCGAGATCGATGCCATCCCGCCCAATGCCGGGTCATCCCTGACGGAAATAGTGACGGCAGCGCTGCGAGACTAGGTGGGGATGGCCTCTTCGACAGTAACGGCGTCGAGGTCGTAATGCTTAGCTAATTTTTCGCACAATACCAGTCGAACAAAGAGACAGACATTGACCAGCACGCGTACTGCTCGTCGGTTCTGACCGACATTTTTCTCAGCTCGCACGATATTGCAGACAGATCGCATGACTCATTCGCCTGCGTTTTGATCAGCAGGCGCACGGGTGCCATGGTCAGCACCACGACCTAGCACTTGGAAGGCAATGATGGATGGGTGCATTCAGGCATACGTTGGGCCGATTGGTCTGGGAAGTGCTCCTGCAGAAGATCGTTGAAGACGCTGGCGACGAGTTGCAATATATGCTCACACTCCGGGGAGACGGGCGTTAGGCGATAGAACTGTCAATTCGCGCCCGTAAGTGGTTCTCCCGCACTTTATGAGATGAAATCGTCACCAGTCGGCGAATGCCTATACTTTGAAGACCAAACCGCTGTTAGATTCCCGGTTCAGTACGCTCTTAACGCAGAAAGGTGAGAGTCGATCAGCGGCAATCTCATAAAGTGCGGGAGAACCCGTAAGTGTACCAGCAGTTGGCGGGTGGTGAGTGGCAGTCCCTGTTGGCGCATCTGGCGCTGAAGGCGGCTGTAGGCAAGCAAAGCCAAAGAGCATGGCAACGATACACTGATCCTGGTGTAAGTAGATGGGTGGGACCTTGAGGTCCTGTTGGCTAATGAGAAAGCGTTTTTTACCCGTGCTGGCTACTTCGCTCATCCGTACCGATCTTGAATGGTTGAATGGCAGGCTTCAAGCTGCTATGCTCTCGATTTCCTATCTCCAAATCGGGAGGCGCAGCTCAGCCATCAACAATGTCCTGCAACGATTCTTCATCGCCCTAAAACACCAGGTCAAACGCCCGCGCCCTGCAAAAACTTCGTCCGAACCGGTTAGCGCTAGAAAACGTGCCGAACTGCCCCCTTTTGCCGATTCCAGCTTGCCATAGGCCAGTCCTGAGACGACAATGCCGGCATGCTCTTCTCCCTGCTCACACGATTCCTCACCATCTTCATCGACCTTCTGCGCATTGCTCACTTTTCCAGCGATAACAAAAACCTCGAGACCCTGATGTTCCGTCAGCAACTCGACATGCTCGCCCGCAAGCAAAGTCATGCCCTTCGGCCCAGCCGCCAGGAGAAATGGATGCTGGCCGTGCTGGCTGCATCGCAAAAAAGGTGAAGCCACCTCACCACCAACCAGATGGATCGTGTTCTTTGCATCTTCAAACCAGCCACCGTAATCGGCTGGCATCGAGAACTAGTTCGCGAAATGTGGACACAGAATTTCGACGATCGTGGTAGCAAACTATCGCTCCTTACCAACCCGCTGATTTTTGATAAGCCGCTCACCCACCTCAAACAAAAAAACGACCTCCGATTTGGAGGTCGTTTTGCCTAGTTTCGAGGCTTTTTTGGGTCTGAAACCCCTATTTTTGTGACCCGCCCAGGACTCGAACCTGGAACCCGCTGATTAAGAGTCAGCCGCCCTATTTTGAGCCGCTTATTATCAAAATCAGCACTACATACCATGTTTTCGTACACCAATCGACAGTATCTGGTGTTTCGATTGCGTGGAGTACAGCAGGGATTTCGGTGAATCATCTGCTGTATTGGATGCTTCCAAAGTAGCATAAATGTTGGCAATCGCCAAATCATTGGATTGTCGAATGTGATGCGCGTCGGGATAACGCGGGCAAACTTTGCTGACGTCACAGCACATGGTCCACCGCTCCATGCTGACGATGTGCCTCTAATAAGTCATCCTCCGCCAACGGCAGGTAGCGCCGCAACACCTGCAGGTCAGAATGTCCCATCAGCCGCTGCAAAGCGTAGATGTTCATACCTGAGCGCAGGCTCCACAAAGCGAAGGTGCGACGAAAGGTATGGGGATGGCAGTGTTCGACCTCGGCGCGCTCACCCAGACGTTGCAGGAGCTGGCGCAACCCAGAGCGGGTGAGGCGTTCACCTGAATCGGAACTCACCCACAGCGGATGATCGGATCGGTGTCGAGGGCGGCGGCACAGGTAGCGCTGCAAGTGCAACCGGGTCTTATCGCCGATGTAGGTCGTGCGGCTACGACGGCCCTTGCCTTCCAGGATGCGCACTTCCCCGCTGTCCAGGTTTACATCGCCGATGTTGAGGGTGATGAATTCGGCTGCCCGGCAGCCGGTGTCGATCAGGAATAGGACAATGGCTCTGTCCCGAGGGTTGTAACAGGTTGCTATGAGCTTGTCGATGTCCGTGGCTGTGAAGGCAGGCAGATCCTGTTGCGATACCCGTGGCATCCGCACTTTAGCCATCGGGCTCGCTTGCAGCACCTCCTCCCGCACCAGGAAGTTGCAGAAAGCGCGGATGGCGCGCGCGGCGGCATGGATGGAGTGGTCTTTCAGCCCCCGACGCTGGCGACTGACCAGATAGGCTCGAATCGTCTCTGCCGACAGTTCGCTACTCTCAAATACTCCCTGCCCCTGGAGGTAGTTAAGAAAATAGCCGATTTGCTGGCGGTAGAAGCGCAGGCTAGCCTGAGTCAGCCGTCTCGCCTCGGCGTCGAGCAGGAAGCTGTCGAATGCCGAAGCGAGGGTCATACCGGTAGGCGTGGGCGCTGGTTGTGGGCGAGGTCTGCCCGGGAAGGGGATGATGATGCCCCGGCGGGAAGGTGACTGGAGGTTGGCGTCAGTTGGGGGTTGATTACCCGGCGGCCGGTTAAGGTCAGGCATAGGCGTGGTATGGGAAGCAATACGATGGCGCTCGGTTGTGGTGATGTTTCCAAATCCTAATCGCATTGTAGCAACTTGCCTCTACCCCAGTCATGACCAAAATATACTGTTTTGACATATACTTTTTGACTATGACAGACCCGCTGACTATTGCTGGCCACGGGAAGTTACTCTCTTTTCATCCCTGACAGATTACTGAGCAACTATCTCATGTTCTCGCTGATTGGAGCTTCAAAACGGATGACCGTACACTCAGATTCCCGTGTGTGACTATAATCTTCTGCACTGGCTTGCCGAATCCTTCCAACTAGCAGGCTGTCGGAAAAGTCCAGAGATGACACCCAATGTCCTTAAGAACAGGGAAAATGATACTGAAAACACCATTTTTCTGGACATTCTCGGCTGATTTTTCTGGTTTTGGTTGGACAGATTGATTTTTCCGATAAGCTGCTAGGGCTCCAGGGCTTTCCGGTTCTCAAAAAGGTGGGTAAAATAGCGACATGAAACTGACAGGCATACTCAAAGAGGCATGCGATGGCACAAGTGCAACCACTGCGTGAAGTACTGGCCGAAGTGCCCGACCCGCGGAATCGCGGGGGCAAAAGACATGACTTGGAAGCGATACTGCTGTTGATGTGCGTCGCCATGTTGTGCGGGTGCAAAAATCCGAATCAAATTGCGACTTGGGGTGCAAGCCAGAGTCGTGATTATCTGCAGCTGTTGGGGTTCAAGCGAGGAAGCAGTATCCGGAAGAGCGCCTTGTATGAGGTGATCAGCCGTATTGACGCCAAAGACTTGGAGGCGCGCTTGATGAGTTGGGTGGAAAGTGTTGTGGCTGAGATGGAAGCGGCGGATGTCATGATTTCGGCGGCATCAGCCGAGGATGGAGAGAAATCGCCAGTTGCGGCGGTGGCGCTAGACGGCAAGACGCTGCGGGGCAGCAAGAAACAGGGAGCGGATCTGAGCCATTTACTCAGCGCCGTGGATCACAAAACGGGGATGACCTTGATCCAAGTTCCTGTCGATGGCAAAACTAATGAGATTCCACTCACGCAGGTGTTACTGGAACGAATCCGTTTAGAAGGTAGGGTGTTCACGGCCGATGTCTTACTGACGCAGAGGGCGATCGCCGAGGCGATTGTCAAAAAAGGGGGGGCTACTTCATGTCTGTAAAAGGCAATCAGGAAAATCTGCGCTTTGCCATCGCTGACCGGCTGCGCTTTGCTCCCTCAACAAGCCTCGCCACGATGAGCACGAAGGATAAGGGGCATGGCCGGAGCGAACGTCGCACCTTGACGGTGATGTCACTGTCAAAGGGAGAAGACTTGGGCTGGCCCGGCGCTCGTCAGATTGGCTCGCTCAAGCGGGAACGCATCAACCGGCGCACAGGTGAAATCCTCTCTCGGGAAACAACCTATTTTGTGAGCAGTTTATCGCCAGAACAGGCATCTCCAGACGTGCTGTTGGCGATTGCTCGCGGTCACTGGACTATAGAGAATCGGGTGCACTACGTCCGTGATGTCACTTTGGCCGAGGATGCCTCGCAGATCCGTCAGGGCAGCTCGCCGCAGGTGATGGCCGCCTTCCGCAACCTGGTCCTGACGCTGCTACGCCGGATTGGCGTCACCAATGTCGCCACTGCCCTGATTCGTAATGCTGTCAATCCGTTGAGACCTCTTGCTTACCTCCTCATGTAACTGTGAGAACCGGAAAGCCTTGGCTAGGGCTCACTATTGCAGAAATCGGCAATCAGTTGGCTCTATTTAGTTTTTATAAACTGAAGTCACAATGAAATCATAAGTTTCGGCAACAGACGATAGACTATTGACGATCGACGATAGTGTTTCTTGACTGACGGCAACCATCGTCCATTGTCAACCGTCCAACGTCAGGCTGTCAGGCAGAACTCGCGTTTTCATTCTGATGTCAGTTTAGTTGCGAAGTTGGTGGCATAAGCAACGAGAGTGAAACCCGCCAAACTATTCGTAACTTCCAACATGTTCTTATTCCAGCCTGGTCCTTCGCAGAGTCTGAGCATTGATAGCAACAATGACAGTGCTGAGGGACATAAGGAAAGCGGCGATGGCCGGCGATGGCATGATCCCCCAGGGGGCCAGGATGCCCGCGGCCAGTGGGATCATGAGGATGTTGTAGCCGGCACCCCACCAGATGTTCTGTGTCTGTTTGCGGTAGCTGGCCTGGCTGAGCTTGAGAATACGGACGATGTCCATGGGATTGCTTTTGACCAGGATCAGCCCGGCCGATTCCACGGCCACGTCTGTGCCGCTGCCAATGGCGATGCCCACATCGGCGCGGGTGAGAGCGGGGGCATCGTTGACGCCGTCGCCGAC
Organism: Caldilineales bacterium; assembly: GCA_024102915.1. Lineage (GTDB taxonomy): Bacteria > Chloroflexota > Anaerolineae > J102 > J102 > JAGFJG01. Next base: position 11,315 of record JAGFJG010000072.1, on the reverse strand, counting down.
CATGGCCACGCGCTTGCCCTGCGCTTGCAGTTCGATCACCTTCTTGTCCTTGTCAGCAGGCAGTACTTCGGCAAAGTAGTGGTCGATGTTCAGTTCCTCGGCCACCGCTTTAGCCACATCCTCGCTGTCGCCGGTGAGCATGGCCACCTCCACGCCCATGTCGTGCAGCGTGCGGATGGCCTGGGCGCTTTCTGGGCGGATCACGTCAGCCAGGGCGAAAGCGGCAATGACATTGCTATCGCGCACGAGGTAGATGACGCTCTGGCCTTTGGCACCCGATTCTTGAGCAAACTGGAGCAGCCCGTCGGCGGGTTTCGATTCAAGATATTCCAGCAAACGGGGGCCGCCCACATGCACGTGGCTGCCATCGACCACGGATTCGACGCCACGGCCCTTTAGAATCTTGAAATCAGCAACGGTCGGCAGGGTCAATTGCTTTTCCTCGGCTTTGGCGCGGATAGCGCGGGCAATGGGATGTTCGGAATCACCTTCGACCGCGGCGGTCATCGCCAACGCCTCGTTTGCTTCGACGCCATCAACGGCAGCCATGTCTACCACGCCGATTTCGCCTTTCGTCAGCGTGCCGGTTTTGTCAAAAGTGATTACATCCAGGTTTTTGGCCGTTTCCAGCGCCTGGCGGTTGCGGATGAGGATGCCGTTCTTGGCCGCCAGCGAGGTCGTGTTGGAAACGACCAGCGGCACGGCCAATCCCAGAGCGTGGGGGCAAGCAATGACCAGAACCGTAACGGCGCGGGCGATGACAAAGGCGTTCACCTCGCCCAGGGCGATGCTCCAGATCACAGAAGCCAGGGCGGCAGAGATGAGGGCGACATAGAACAGCATGGAAGCCGCCCGATCCGCCAGCAGTTGCGTTTGCGATTTACTTTGTTGCGCCTCGGCCACCAGCCGCATGATGCCCGACAGGGCGGTGTCTTCGCCGACAGCCGTCACCTGCACCCGTAGGCTGCTGTCGCCGCTGTTCACCGTCCCGGCGATCACGCTGGCCCCGACCGTTTTCTTGACCGGCCTGGATTCGCCCGTGATCATCGCTTCGTTCACATCCGATTCGCCCTCGATCACTCCGCCATCGCTGGGCACGCTGGCCCCGGGCCGCACCAGCACGACGTCGCCCAGTTTGAGTTCGCTGGTTGGGTGCTCCATGATCTGGCCGTCGGGCATGATCACTTCGGCGGTGTCGGGCATCAGCTTGGCCAGGGCGTCCAGCGCGCCCGAGGCCTGGCGAATGCTGCGCATCTCGATCCAGTGCCCCAGCAGCATCACGTCGATTAGCGTCACCAATTCCCAGAAGAAATCTTCACCCAGCGTCCAAACCAGCGTGGCCATGCTGTAAACATAGGCCACCGTGATCGCCAGCGAGATCAGGGTCATCATGCCCGGTTTGCGGTCGCGCAATTCCCAATTGGCCATGCGCAGGAAGGGCAGGCCGCCATAGAAGAAGATGATGGATGACAAGACCGGAACGATCAACCAACTGCCGGGAAACTCTGGCGCCGTGTAGCCGAGCCAGTTTTGGATGGATTCGCTCCAGATCAGCACGGGGATGCTGAGGACCAGGCTGATCCAAAAGCGGCTGCGGAACATGGCCTCGTGGCCGCTGTGGTCGGCGTGGTTGCCGTGACCTTGCTGTCCGCCTTGCTGACTATGTCCTTGTCCTTCGTGGGCATGTGCGGCCTGCGTTTGCCCCTGCGTCGCCGCATGGTCGTGCCCGTCGTGTTGTGGATGATTGTGTGTGTTGTCGTTCATGGTCATTTTACTCATGGTAGAGCCTCCAGGTGGGGAAAAATACATCAATTAAACTGACATCATCATGAGAACGCTAGTTTTTCGTGACAACCTAACGATGGAAGATAGACGATAGACGATGGTTGCTCTCAGGCAGGAAGCACCATCGTCTATCGTCAATGTTCTATCGTCCATTACCGAAACTATCGATTTCATTGTGACTTCAGTTTAGATGTCTATTGTCTAGTCAACGCTGCCGATTTTTCTACGGCAGAAGCACGCAAACAGAGGTAGGTGATTCCACCTAACGCGGCTATTCCGCGTCTGGAGGCGGCAGAACAGTTCACAGTCCGGCATACGAAGGCACGCTGATTCCGGGGTAAGCGGCTAGGGCTGGGCGGATGTGATGGCAATGTTGCACATTGACCACGACCAAAATGCGCGCCCCCGGATCTCGTTCAGCGGCGGCGAGGATGTTGTCGATCAGAACCTGGCGGTGGGCTGCGAGCGTCTGCTCGGTATCGGCGTCTCCCAGGCGCAGCGCCAGATGATATAGTTCATTGGCCAGATCGTGCCGCCAGCCGCTATTGATGGCGTCGGGGCCGGGCGCCGTTTTCTGCAGATAACCTAACAAGGCGCGTAATAGCGTGATGATCCGGCCTCGCCAGCCCGCCGCTTGCGGCTCAGGCGGCTGCTCGTCCTCGCCGACAGGCACCACGACGATGTCAGTCTGGTCGGCGAGAGGCAGCAGCGCGTCTCGATAGTCAGGCGTGAGGTCTCCGAAATTCTGACTCTGCCAGCGTTCGGGACTGAGGTCGAGACACAACAGGTCGGGATTGATCCCGCGTACGAGATCAACCAGCGCTTTCAGGTCGAAGGGAATAGGTTCGCTGTGAAACTCGGCCAGCGTGCCGAGCACGGCGATAGCGGTTTGGGTCATAGATGTACCTCCGCTGAGGATACAATCATGTTAGCCCAGTCAATGGCGCCTGCAATCGGTGAAATCACTTATCTTCACCGCCATAGCCTTGCTGCACGGCCCACAATGCCGCCTCCGTGCGGGACCGCACTGCCAATTTTCCGTAGATGTTGCGCAAATGCGCCTCGACCGTGCGCACGCTGAGAAACAGGGATTGGGCGATGTCTTTGTTGGAATAACCTCGCGCCAGCAGCGCCAGCGTCTCCTTTTCTCGACCGGTCAGAGGTTCAATCAGGGTCGCGCCCGGAGTTTCGCCTCTGGCCAGCGCCGCCAGCGCCCGCCCGGCGACATCGGGCGGCAGCGAGAGCTCGCCCCGCCCCACGGCGATGATGGCGCGGGCCAGATCGGCCACGCTGGCGTCGCCCGAGATGCAGCCCAGCGCCCCGGCCCGCAGCAGCGGCAGGATCTCCGCCAGCTCGTAGGAAACGACTAGCGCCAGTATCCCGGCCGGTTTACTGCGCTCGACCAGTTCACGGACGAACGCCGGGGTCAGGCCGTGAATGTCTGCCAGCACGGTTGCCGGCCGTCCGGCTTCGAAAAGGGACGCCGTGGCCTCATTTTCAGCCGCCGTACCCACGATTTCGATGTCGGGTTGCGCCGACAGTAAGGCGCGCCAAGCCGCCCGGTGCAGGGCTGCTTGGGTCAGGATCACAACTTGGATGGCGGATCGCACAGGGCGTCCTCTTGGCGAGAGACGGGCGTCAACTCGCCTGCACCAGATAGTTTCTCATCATGCCGGCGTCTTCGTGTTCGAGATTGTGACAATGGTAGAGGAACAGGCCGGGGTAGTCGGCAAACTGCACTTGCAGCTTCACCGTTTCGCCAGGCATGAGCAAGATGGTGTCCTTCCAGCCTTCATCGACATAGCCTTCGTTCATCGTATGCCAGTGCTGCATCTGGCCGGCATCTACTGAGCGCTCCAGCACCCGGAATTGCAGACCGTGGATGTGCAGGGGATGCGGCATCATCGGCCCCATCATGCCGCCGCTCGGCCCACCCTGCTGCATCGCTTCGTTGACAAACTCCCAAATTTCGCTGCTCCCCAGGGCCACGGTTTCATCCGCGGCCACGCCTTCCATCTCGAACACCCGACCATTGATCGTCCACCGGCCATTTTCCCAGCTCAGGCGGAAGGTGCGATCCGGGGCTGTCGTGCTCGCCTGGGGACTGGCGTCCGCCGGTATGGCGTTGGCCGCTGCCGCCGTCGCTCCCCCCATCAGACTGGGCAAAAAGGTATGGTGGGCGGGCGCATCGCCGGCGACCTGCACGCGCAACACATCGAATACATCGCCGTTGGACAGGATGGGGTCCATGCCGCCGCCAGGCATGCCGCTCATGCCATCGGAGAAATGGCGGCTTTGCAAGAGCAAAGGCAGGCCGGCTTGAAGTTCGCTAAGTGTCACCAGCAGTTCCACGCGTTCGCCCGGGGCCAGACTAACGTAATCCCGCTGCACTGGCTCGTCGAGCAGGCCGCCGTCGGTGGCGATCACGGTGAGCGGCTGATCATCGTGCCAGCCGAGCTTGTACATGCGGGCGTTGGAGCCGTTGAGCAGGCGCAAGCGGTAGGTTCCCGGTTGCAGGGTGAGAGATGCATCGGGTTGGCCGTTGACGAGGATGCGGTTGCCCATGTGGCCCATCTGCATATTGCCCATACCGTATGAAAGGTAGGTGAACTGATTGTTACCGTCGAAGCTGCGATCCTGGAGCACGAGGGGGATGTCGAACTCGCCCGTGGGTAAACCGGCGTTCTGCTCGGCGTCGTCGCTGACCAAAAAAAGCCCGGCCAGGCCGTAATAAACCTGGATGCCGGTGCGGCCATGCGGATGGGGATGATACCAATAGGTTCCGGCCCGATTGCGTACCTCGAATTCGTAGACATAGGTTTCGCCGGGGGCGATGGCGTAACGAGGATGTCCATCCATGTCGGTGGGGAGATGCAGACCGTGCCAATGCACGATGCTTTCTTCCGAGAGTTGGTTGGTAAAATGGATGCGTACATTCTGGCTGGTCTGCACGCGGATGATCGGGCCCAGGTAGGAATCTGGTAGGGCTTGCAGATTGGTCGGGTCTCCTCTGAGCAATTCACCTTGATAGCCCCACACTCGGGTGGGGCTGCCGGGTAGAATCGATGCTTGGGTTGCGACGGCGCGTAGGGCGATCTCAACATCGGGAGTAAACTCGGCGGAGCGGCCATTGTTTTGCGGTCGCCAGGTCAACGCAGCGGTGGATACCGGTTTCAAGCCAGCCCAGGCCAGGGCGACGCCTGCGCCCATCAAGCCCAAGAATTGTCGCCGATTTAGGTATTTTCCCTGGTTCATGTTGTCTCTTTGCGTTTGGAGTGATTTTGGGGCGGCCTTATTGGCCGAGGAGTACATTTCCGGCAGCCTTCCAGGCGTCGAAGCCGCCGTCCAGCTCCATTACATTTGTATACCCCAGTTCTGCCAGAGCCTTGGCGGCCTGGGTGCTCATGTTGCCGCTACGGCAATACAGGACGATGGGATCACCTTTGCCGGGCAACTGATCGAGATGCTGGGTGATAGTATCGTAGGGAATAGAGACATCAGTTTGGGGGATATCACCAGCGAAGGGGATGTGGACGTTGACCAGAGTGAAGTCTTTGTCTGGCATCATCTCGGCCAATTGCTCCGCGCTGATGTCAGTATAGCCGTCTGCATTCTTGGCCGATGGAACTGGCGCCGCCGTTGGTTGTCCACTGTTGCTACAGGCGGCAACGAGCAGAGCAAGAATGAGAAAAGCGCCGATTAGTAGAATAGTCTTCCGGGACATAGTTAGCCTCGCTGAATTTGGGTTGCTGTTAATTGCGACAATACCTTCTGATCATCCAGTATCGGGCAACAAAGTGACGGCTTCTCAAAGAAAGTATGACGTTTCCATGAAGATACATCCGCAAAAACTTCAAACTCCGTTCACAATCGCTTCACAATTCCGCAGTAATCTGAAATCAGCAAGTTCAAATTCAATCCCTTGGAGATTTCAACCATGAAAGACAACAATAGATGGCTCACGCTCACCGGCGGCACGCTTGCCGTCATCATCCTGGCAGGCGTTTTGATTCTGCCCGGCATCGTCAGCGCCCAAGGCGCAGGCCCGTGGAACAACGGCCAGACTTCTTGCAACCAGGATGGCTCTGGCTGGCAGGGCGGCATGATGGGCCGTATCACAGGTATGTTTGGCAACATGATGGGCGGCTCGGACTGCGGCGGCTGGTCAGGCGGGATGATGGGATCCGGCATGATGGGCGGGTTCAATAACTCGCAATCCGGCCCTCGCATCACCCTTGATGAAGCTCATGCAATCGCCGAGCGCTACGCCGAAACCTACAACGCCGCTTCACCCCTGGTAGTGAAGGAAGTGATGGAATTCAACCAGAACTTCTACGCCGAGGTCGTGGAAAGCGACACCGGCAGCGGCGCCTTCGAAATCCTGATCGACCCGGTCAGTGGCAATGTGCATCCTGAGTACGGCCCCAACATGATGTGGAACACGAAATACGGCATGCACGGCGGCGGTCAGGGAGGATTAATGGGCATGATGGGCGGATTCTTTGGCGGCATGATGGGCGGCAATCGCAGCGGCAATCGCTCTTCCGGCGAGATGACCGTCACCCCAGAGCAAGCCATCGCCCAGGCGCAGGATTATCTCGACCAGTCCCTGCCCGGCCTCACCGTCGGCGATGAAGTCGACCGCTTCTACGGCTACTACACCTTGCACACTCTGAAAGACGGCCAAATCGAAGGCATGCTCAGTGTCAACGGTTCCAACGGCCAAGTCTGGTATCACAGTTGGCACGGTGAATTCATCGACATGACCGCAGACGCCCACGACTGATTCCCACCATTCTTCTCCTGCAACGCAGACAGGTTCACCCCAGCGGTCGAGCCTGTCTGCGCGCAGAGTTTGTGCTATGCTTTGCCTATGTCCCACAGAATCCTCGTCGTCGACGACGAAATGCGTATGGTTCATCTGGTGCGTACCTATCTCGAAGGCGCTGGCTACGGGGTGCTCGTCGCTTATGACGGCGCCGAAGCCATGCACATCTTCCGCAGCGAACAGCCCGATTTGGTCGTGCTGGATTTGATGCTGCCTGAGATCAACGGTCTGGACGTGGCCCGGGAGATGCGCCGCAACGGCGATGTCCCCATCATCATGCTCACCGCCCGCGCTGATGAGACCGACCGGCTGGTGGGTCTGGAATTGGGGGCTGATGATTATGTGGTCAAGCCCTTCAGCCCGCGCGAACTGGTCGCCCGGGTGCGCGCGGTGCTACGTCGTACAAGCCCAGTGGATGCCCGCAGTACTCCCGCCGTTGAGATCATCACCGTCGGCGACCTGCGCCTGGATTTGGGCAAACGTCGAGTGACGCTGGGCGGTCGTCCCTTGGAACTGACCACCGTGCAGTTGGATTTGCTGGCCGTCCTCGCCCGCCAACCCGGTCGTGTGTTCACCCGCATGCAATTGCTGGACGGCGTGCAGGGCGAAGCCTACGCGGGTTACGAACGCACAATCGATGCCCACATCAAAAACCTGCGCAAAGCCTTGGGTGACAATCCCCGCCAGCCTCGCTACATCCTCACCGTGCGCGGCGTTGGCTACAAGCTGGCCGAAACGGAGCCGGATGATGCGGGCGGTTAGACACCCGCAGAGCCTGTGGCTGAAGCTGATGGGCATGTTCGCCCTCATCATCGGCGTGGGCGTGATCGTCATCATTTTGGTGGTAAATCTGGCCGTAGCGTCGCAATTTCAAAGGCTGGTCCGTAACGGCGATCTTCTACAGGCGCAGGAATTGGCCGGGGTACTGACGAATTACTACGCTCGCCAGGGTGATTGGTCGGGCGTGGATTCGGTGCTGGGGACACAGACATTGCCGGAGGTGGGGCACGGGATGATGATGGGGGGAGTGACGGCGGGTGAGATGGTCGAGATGATGCGAGGCAGCGGCATGGGTGTGGATCGGGTGGTACTGGTCGACGCTGAAGGTATAGTCGTGGCCGACACCGCCGGCGAGCAGATGGGGCAACGTCATCCCGACGAGCATCTAGCCGTGGGTCAAGCGGTGACGGTGGCAGGTGAACAGGTAGGCACGGTGCTGGTGGGCTCCATGATCGAACCGGCGCTCAACCCTCTGGATGCCGATTTCCTGCGTTCGGTCAATCTGGCCGTGTTTTTGGCGGCGATGGCGGTGGGCCTGCTGGCGCTCGTTCTCGGCTCCCTCCTCTTCTTTCAAATCACCCGACCGGTGATCGAGGTGACCGCCGCCGCCGAAGCCCTGGCGTCCGGCGACCTGGGGCAACGCGTGCCCGTGCGCGGTGAGGACGAAGTCGGCCGACTGGCTGGCGCCTTCAACAGCATGGCCGATTCATTGGCACGACAGGAAACCTTGCGCCGCAACATGGTCGGCGATATCGCCCACGAACTACGCACACCGTTGAGCCTGATGCAAGGCAACCTGGAAGCGATGCTCGACGGCTATTACGAACGTTCACCGGAGAATATCGAGGCGCTGCACCAGGACACTTTGATGATGGCGCGGCTGGTGGACGACTTGCGGGTGCTTTCGCTGGCCGAGGCGGGGCGCCTGACGCTGGAGCAAGAGCCTGTGGACTTAGGCGAACTGGTGCAACGAGTGACCGACAACTTCCGGGCGCAGGCAAACGAGAAAGGTGTGGCTCTGACATTTGAAATCGACCCCGGCCTGCCTGCTATCTCCGGCGACGAACAGCGTCTGGCCCAGGTATTGGGCAATCTCCTGGCCAACGCCCTGCGGCACTCGCCGGCAGGGGGAGAGGTCAGTGTGCGGTGTGCAGTGGCCAGTGATCAGAAGGGTGATTGGGTGCAGGTGGCAGTGCGAGATACGGGCGAAGGCATCCCGGCTGCGGCCTTGCCCAATCTGTTCGATCGTTTCTACCGGGCGGACAAATCCCGCACACGCGCCAGCGGCGGCACAGGTTTGGGTCTGGCTATCACCAAACAACTGGTCGAGGCGCACGGCGGCCGCATCTGGGCGGAGAGTGAAGGGCTGGGGCAAGGGAGCGTGTTCAGTTTTAGTTTACCCGTCCCGACAACGCCTTGACCTTCCAGTAACGGGAAGGTGTACAATACGCCATCACACACGTCGAGAGGCATGTCATGCAGATCAAAGACCTGGCTGAGCGCACAGGCGTTTCGACCAAAACTATCCGTTATTACCAAGAGATTGGTGTGCTGCCGCCGCCGAAACGGCTGCCGAATGGCTATCGTGACTACAGCCAGGCGGATGTCGATCGCCTGAAGCTGGTGGCTGGTGCACCGGGACTTGGGTTCTCGCTGGATGACATTGGCGAGATCATGGACATGCGCGAGCGGCGGGAGGCGCCCTGTCGCACCGTGCTCGACCTGATGGCGGAGAAAGCGGACGAGATCGCCGGGCGCATCGCCGCATTGCAACGTTTGGAAACCGACCTACGGCAGTTGCATCGATTTGGTCTGACTTTTCCCACCGATGACGTAGACGGCAAAAACTGCATCTGCCATCTGGTCAGCGAGCGTACGCCGGTTTCGATTGAACAGGGCAAAATGAAAGTTCGCTGAAAACCCTTGACATTCCAGCGGCTGGAAGGCGTAAAGTGATTCCATCACACAACACTTTCAAGGAGACGAATTATGTCGAAGCAGACTTTTGCGCTGGAAATCGAGGGCATGACTTGCGCGTCATGCGCGCCGCATGTCGAAAAAGCCCTGGCCGCCGTGCCGGGGGTGGAGAAAGCGACCGTCCCCGGCTGGCAGTCGGGCAAGGCCACGGTCGAATTAGCAGAGTCGATAGAGATGGAGACGCTGGCGCGTGCGGTGGCGGACGCCGGCTATCGTGCCAATCCTGCACCCAACCACGAAGCTGCTCCCCGCCAGTCTGCTGCTCCCACCGGCCCCACGGATTACGACCTGATCGTGATCGGCACAGGCGCAGGCGGCATGGCCGCGGCGATCAAAGCCGCCGAAGCAGGCTTTCAGGCCGCCATCATCGAAGCCGGGACCATCGGCGGCACCTGCGTAAACATCGGCTGCGTGCCCTCCAAGGCGCTGATCCGGGCGGCGGAGCACTATCACCGGGCGGGGTTCAGTCCCTTCGTCGGTGTGCAGACACAGGCGGTCGATCTGGACTGGCAGACTGTGCGGGCGCAGAAGGATGCTCTGGTGTCAGAATTGCGGCAGGGCAAGTACGTGGATGTGCTCGCCGCCTATCCCGACCACATCACCCTGATCAAAGGCTGGGCCAGCCTGACGCCGGAGGGCAAGGTGCAGGTAGGAGACAGAACGCTCTCAGCCCGGGGCGTGATCCTGGCCACCGGCGCTCGCCCGACCATCCTGCCCATCCCCGGCAGCGACGAGGTCGAGACGCTCGACAGCACCTCCGTCATGGCTCTGGACACCCTGCCCGCCTCGATGATCGTGCTGGGCGGGCGCGCCATCGCCCTGGAATTGGGCCAGGCTTTCGCCCGCTTCGGCGTAAAAATCACCATCCTGCAGCGCAGCGGACGCCTCATCCCCGACCACGAGCCGGAGATCGCCGAGGCGTTGGCAGGCTATCTGCGGGACGAGGGCGTCGATGTACGCACGGGCGTGAAATTGCTGGAGATACGGGAACGTGAGGGTGAGAAGATCGTCTTCGCCGAGATCAAGGGCGAGCGCCACGAATTCCGGGCCGAGCAGGTCTTGATGGCCGCCGGTCGCACGCCTAACAGCGACAACCTGGGTCTGGAGGAGGCCGGAGTGCTGCGAGACCGGCGGGGCTTCATCGATGTGGATGAGCACTTGCAGACCAATGTGCCCGGCGTCTACGCGGTGGGCGATGTCACCACCCTGCCCAAGTTCGTGTACACGGCCGCCGCTGCCGGCGGGATCGCCGCCGAGAACGCCCTGGGCCTCTCGGTTCGCAGCCTCGACCTGCGCGGCCTGCCCGCCGTCATCTTCAGCGACCCCTCCGTGGCCTCGGCCGGCCTGAGCGAACGGGAGGCGATGCGTCAGGGCTACGCCGTGCAGACCAGCGTGCTGCCCATGGATTATGTGCCCCGCGCCCTGGCCGCCCGCGACACCCGCGGGCTGATCAAGCTGGTGGCCGATGTGGCTACTGACCGCCTGCTGGGCGCGCACATCCTGGCCCCCGAAGCGGGCGAGATGATCCAGACCGCCTCGCTGGCGATTCGTTTCGGCCTCACCGTTTCGGACCTGCGAGAATCCCTGTTTCCCTATCTGACCAACGTCGAAGGCATCAAGCTGGCGGTGTTGGCGTTTGATAAGGACCCGGCGATGTTGAGTTGTTGCGCAGTGTAATTCGAGACAAACGCTGATCTACGGCGCAATGTTCACCAATGAGGCGCTGGCCCAAATGACACTGGGCTGGCACCGCTTTGCTTTGCGCTTCTGGCGCCGCGGCCATATCTAGATTGATGTTGTTGCGTTCGCTGTGATCGGCGGTTTCAACACACGCTTCACAGAAGATTCACAATTGTTTCAACATACCGACACAAAGCGAAGGTATGATGAAGACGAATTCGGGCGGAAACGCCCGGTTATACCATTGCCCGCATTTCGTCAACAG
>JAGFJG010000195.1 GCA_024102915.1 Caldilineales bacterium | reverse complement strand
GTATGATACAGGCTGACCGGCATTTCTCACCTCCGAGAATCTTGGTTTTGTGCAACTCAATCTTCTCGATCGGCGATGTGTCGGTCAACTTTTTCTCACCCCCTTCAAAACTGTCGGGTAGCTAGATATTCGAAAAGGGGCGCGGTAACCATCCCATCCGTTACCATAGGAGACCATCCCATATGGTAACGGAGACAGGAGATGATCACAGTGAAAGACCGCGAACGCATCCGCATCGCTTACTTCAGAGAACACAAATCGATCCGGGCGATAGCCCGGGAGTTGCACTATTCGCCAAAGACGATCAAGAAAGCGCTGGCATCAGCCGAGGTGGAGACGTACACGCAGAGTCAGGCGCGTGCAGCGCCGGTCTTAGGGCCATACAAGCAGGTCATCGAAGAATTGCTGGCAGCGAACGAGAAACTGCCGGGCAAACAACGCTACACGAGTCACAAGATCTACGAGGCCATCCGGGAACTGGGCTATGAAGGGGGCGAATCGACGGTGCGGGGCTATGTGGCGCAGAAGCGCAAGGAGAAACGTCGGCCCAAGGTGTATGTGCCGCTGGAATTCGATCCGGGCAGGGACGCCCAGGTGGATTGGGCAGAAGCCTGGGTGGAAATCGCCGGGGAGTTGGTCAAGGTGCAGCTCTTTTTCATGCGGTTGAACTATTCCCGACGGGTGTTTGTGAAAGCCTATCCGGCCCAGAACCAGGTGGCCTTCTTTGATGGACATGTGTGCGCCTTCCATCATTTTCTGGGTGTGCCCCTGCGGCTGACCTACGATAACTTGAAGGCAGCGGTACAAAAAGTCCTGGAAGGGCGGAATCGTCAGGAGCAGGACCAATTCGTGGCGTTTCGCAGCCACTATCTGTTCGAGAGCCACTTTTGCACGCCGGGGCAGGCTCATGAGAAAGGTGGTGTGGAGCATGTCGTCGGTTTCATTCGCCGCAACTTTCTGGTACCGATCCCCCAGGTCGACTCGTGGGAAGCCTTGAATGTCCTGCTTCTGGCGGCTTGTCTGGCAGACGATCAGCGCCAGGTACAGGGGCAGACGCTTGCCATCGCCGCAGGCTGGGAGCAGGAGCGGCCCTTTCTCCGGCCCCTGCCCGGCAGAGACTTCCCTTGCTGTACAACCAAGCCGGTCACGCTCCAGCCCTACAGCCAGGTGGTGTTCGAGAGCAATCGTTATTCGGTGCCGGCTGATCGGGTGCAGAAGAAACTGGTGGTCAGAGCCTATGCCCTGCGCATCGACATCCTGGATGCCAATGAGATTCTAGCCAGCCATGCCCGCTGTTACGACCAGGGCCAGGAGATTCTCGACCCCCTTCATTACTTGCCCTTGTTGGCACAGCGACCGGGCGCTTTCGACCATGCCAAACCGATCCGGCGCTGGCGTCAGCAGTGGCCGTCGGTCTACGAACATCTTCTGGCGCACCTGCAGGCCGTAGAGGAGGAAGGGGCCGCTGTGCGCCACTTCGTCCAGGTGCTGGCTTTGCACAAAGAATATCCCGCCGCCGAAATCGAACAGGCAGTGCAACAAGCCCTGGCCTATGGCTGCGCCCATGTCGATGGCGTCAAGCTCTGTCTGCACCACCTCCGCCATCCCGCCGTCAGTCCCCCAGCCCTGGATTTGAGCGCTCAACCCCATTTGCTTCACATCGCCGCCCAGCCGGTGGACCTGCATCGTTACGAGCAATTGCTGACGGAGGTGACCTCATGACCGCCAATCTCCTCCTCGAATCCTATCTCAAACAACTGCGGTTGCCGATGTTCCTGCAAAACTACAGCAAATTCGCCGAGGACGCCGCCCAAGCCAACCTCACCTACGACAGGTTTCTGCTCTCCCTGGCCGAACAGGAAGTCTTGCAACGCGATGTCAACCGTGAAATCCGCCGCATCAAGGCCGCTCGCTTTCCCGTTCTCAAAGAATTGGCAGATTTTGATTTCTCATGCGTTTCCTCCCTCAACAAGGCTCAGGTACTCGACTTGGCCCGCGGCGCCTATATACAGAAGGCGGAAAACATCATCCTGGTTGGGAACCCGGGACTGGGCAAACCCCAACCAATTAAATACCCCTATCGATGCGACATTTGCGCCAGAGCGCACGGTCACCATCGTCGATCCACGGCACCCACTGTGTGGTCGCACGCTGCCACTAGTCGGCATTACGCAAA